>DAOOPF010000066.1:0-18321 GCA_035388125.1 bacterium
TGGATCTCATGCTTGCCGTCCTTGTCCAGATCCCCATGGGTGAGGAAAGGCCAGGTGTTCTGCTTTTCGACCGGGGCGACAGCCTTCCAGACCACCACCCATTCACTCCCCTCTTTTTCCAGTTTGTAGATGCGGGGGATGACTTCGGTCGGGGTGTCATTCCAGTTGTCGTTGACCAGATAGATTTCGGTCTTGCCATCGTTGTCGAAATCGACGCCGGCGATCATATTACCTGTGCCGCCGTTGTTCAGATCGGCCTCGGGTACGGGGATTTCCCCGGCGCGGACGAACTGACCTTGAGCGAAAACAGCGCCTGCAACGAAGAACAATGCAACCACAAACATCAACAACACAGTAGCGGTTCTGTTCCTCATGGCAACCTCCTTGTTGTTAGTTGGGTTTGGAATTATGGGATAGTGCATGACTGATCTTGCTGGTCATTAAAGGATGGAAACAGGTTTTTCCATAATTATGTGGGGCTGTCGTAGTGAAACCATGTATGGCAATATAACTTTCATGCGCCATAAAATCAAGGAAAAAGTCAAAAAAAGATGATTATCGGGCTTGCTATGATTTGCTCATCTGATCCCGTTCAGCGCATTGACGGTGCGGAAGTGGAAGCCGTAAATGGTAAAGGTGACCGCCAGGGCCAGACTGCGGGGCCGGTGAAAGAGGGTCCAGAAAAAGAGCCGCCAGTAATGGCTCCTCTCCGCGCCGACTGTGCCGAGCTTCCAGATCGAGCGCATAAAAGCGTACAATTCGGCGGCGTGCAGCCGGACCGGAGCTTTGGGAGGACGATAGAGGCGCAGGCAGGTCTTGATGCGTGCGTAAAATTTTTCCGGGCTGTAGAGTTCAGCCATAAGACGGCTGTACCCGGCTTTGAGTCTCTCCAAACCCATCACCGGGATGATGTTGGTTGTGCCGTCGGCGTTGTCCCCGGTCATCTCGTGGGAAATCCGCCCCTCCGCGTGCAGCCGGGCGAAAAGGGGCGTGCCGGGGATAGCCTGCAGCATCCCCACCATCGCCGTCACCACGCCGCTCTTCTGGATGAACTCGATCTGGCGGTCAAAAATGGATTCGGTGTCATTATCAAAGCCGACGATGAAACCGCCCATCACCTGCAGGCCGTGACGCTGCATCGCCTGCACGGATGCCACCAGGTTGCGGCGCACATTCTGGCCCTTGTGGCACTCGGCCAGGCTCGCCTCGTCCGGCGTCTCGATGCCGACAAAGACCGAGTTGAATCCGGCCGCCGCCATCATCCGCATCAACTCCTCATCATCGGCCAGATTGATCGAGGCCTCGGTGAGGTAGTTGCAGCCCGCCTTGCCCCGGCGCCAGGCGATCAAGGCGGGCAGGATCTCCTCCTTGAGCTGACGCTTGTTGGAGATGAAATTATCGTCGACGAAAAAGACATTGCGCCGCCAGCCGAGCTGGTACATTTTATCCAGCTCGGCGATGATCTGCACGGCGCTCTTGGTGCGCGGCTTGCGGCCGAGCATGGCGGTGATATTGCAAAAATCGCACTGAAAGGGGCAGCCGCGTGAATACTGGATGCTGAGGGATTCGTACTTGCGGAAATCGACCAGCTCCCACATCGGCACCGGCGTCATGCTCATATCAGCGAATTCGTCCGTCCGGTAGATTCGCTGCGGGCAGCCGCGCGCCAGATCGCTCAAAAAAAGCGGCAGGGTGATCTCGCCCTCGTTGAGGATAAAATGATCGATCTCCGGGAAATGGTCATATTCGCTGAGAAAGAGCGGACCGCCGGCGACGACGGTCACCCCCGCTTTTTTACAGCGATCGACCAGCTCATGGGCGGACTCGCGCTGGACAATCATCGCCGAGATCATCACCATATCCGCCCAGGCGAGATCGCGGTCACGCAGCCGGGTGACATTGACGTCCACCAGCCGCTTCTCCCAGGCGGAGGGCAGCAGCGCGGCGATGGTGACGAGGCCGAGGGGCGGCGAAGAGGCCTGCTTGCGTACAAAACGCAGGGCGTGCTTGAAACTCCAGAAAGTATCCGGAATTTCGGGATAGAGCATTAAAACGCGCATCGGTGATCCTCCTCTTTCGTGATGTTTCCCCCTGCCGCCTGCCATCTGCCTTTGCCGGCCGGCTCCCGCATTGCCAACCTGCCTGCCACCTGCCCTGCTCCCCTAGCCTTTCGCCCGCCCGGCTGTTACTCACCATCCGGCCTGGTCAGCTCGCGCTCGGCTGAGAGCCGGCAGATTCCCCGCCGGCGGTTTTCTCATATTGCTCGCGCAGCTGGGCGAACTCTTTGCGTTTCTTCTTCATCAGCTGTTCCCAGCGTTCGATCCCCTCACGCAGCACCTTCATCCGCTCCTGCAGGGAGAGAAACTGGGCATCCATCGCCGCGAGACCGGCCAGGGCAGCCTGGGCATCATGACTGCGCGTCCTGTCGGCCTGCAGCGCGATGAAGAGCCTGAAAAGATCGGCCTGTTCCCTGATCTGCTCGAGGGTGTAGCCAAAATTTTGCAGATCGAGAATATAGCGGCAGATCTGAACGTAATGCTTGCCATAGAGCCGGAAGCCGCCACTGGTGCGGCGGTCGGGGGTGATGATCCCCCGCTCCTCCCAATATTTAATCGTGCGATTATTGATCCGGGCCTGCTCAGCCAGCTCCCCCACAGTGAGGTACTCCGTCGCCTGCCGGGCGTTTCCCCGGGCTTCATGCTTCGGCAGACCGATCTTTTTGAGGATCTTGCGGATCTCGGGGAGGGTGTAGCCGATCTGGATGAGATGGTGGATCTGCTGCGCCTCGACAACATGCTCCTCGGTGTAGCAGGGGATATTGCTGTCGATGAGAACCTCGCTGCGGATCAGGCCGTTCTTCTCCCACTCCATCAGCTCCGCCACGGACAAGCCGGTCTTTTTGAGGAATTCCCGCTGGTCATAGAGATTGTTTTCCATAACCGTTCCTTATCGTATAGTTTTTATCTAACATGTCAGTATACGTATACATTATACGTTGATTAGGAAACAGATGCAAGAAATATTTTATCAACCTGTGGAATCGCGCGGAAATTGCCGGAGCAAAGCCGTTCACCTTGCAGTATGCAGGAAAGAGGCAGTGTGAGCAGAGCGCCGCCTGAACAGCGGACGGGCGCGGGTGCGGGCTTAAATCAGGGGAGAGGGGGTAACTCTTGCAGATTGGCGATGGCGGCGCGCACCGAGCGGATGAATCCGGCGTACCCCCGCCGCTGCAGGGGCGAACGCTGCGCTGCGGCGATGAAACGCTCCTCCGGCCAGCGGGCCAGTTCGGCCAGCGGGGCGTTCTGCCAGTGCGGACGGGGATGAAACGAGGGATCGGCAGCCGGCACAGCCCATTTGAGATTCCACGGGCAAGCCGCCTGGCAGATATCGCAGCCGAAGATGCGGTTGCCCATGGCCGTGCGCACTGCAGCGGGGATATCGTCTGCGGATTCTATGGTGTGATAGGCGATACAGCGCCGGGCATCCAGGGTAGAGGGGGAGGTGAGGGCGCCGGCCGGGCAGGACTCCATACAGAGCGTGCAGGCGCCGCAGAGGTCAGGCACGGGCTGGTCCGGTTCAAGCTCGAGATCGGTCACAATCTCGCCGAGTGTGATCCAGGATCCCAGTCCCGGGGCGATGATCAGGCTGTGCTTGCCGCGCCAGCCGATACCGGCGCGGCGCGCCCACTCCTTTTCCCAGATCGGGGCGGAATCGACGCAGATCCGGGCCTCCGCCGCCGGGGCGAGCGTGCGGATGAATGCGAGCAAACTCTTGAGCCGGCTCCTGAGCACCACATGATAGTCATCGCCCAGTGCATAGCGGGCAATGCGGGCGAGGCGGGGATCCATGCGGCAGTCACCGGGATTATCGCCAGGCGGGAAATAGTTGGCTGCCATGACGATGACCGTGCGGGCGCCGGGGAGCATGAGGCGTGGATCCAGGCGCATCTCCACCCGCCCGCCCATCCACTCCATCCCGGCGCTGCAGCCGCTGGCAAGCCACTCGCGCAGAGAGTCGCCCGGCAGTGCTTCGGCCCGGGCAAAACCGATACGATCCAGGCCGAGAGCAAGTCCGTGTTCCTTGATGGCGTTTTTCAGATCCATCTCTTCCTCTGCCCTGCTAATGAATCACTATTCCGCAAGGGACAGCGGGTCTGGTACAGCCGCTGGAGCACCATACCCCTGCCGGGGGGTCACCGCGTTTTCCTGCGATCGAAAAAATTGACCAGTTCGGCGAAAACCTGCTCCTTCCCGCCGATCACTGTCCGGCAGGGAGGCAATGAGCGCATAAAGCGTTTGCCGTAGCTTTTCCGCACCACGCGGTTGTCGAAGACGATCACCGAGCCGCGGTCGCTCTTGCGCCGGATGAGGCGGCCGAATCCCTGCTTGAACTTGAGCACCGCCAGGGGGACGGCATACTCCATGAAGGGATTGCCCCCCGCCCGCTCGATCGCCTCCCAGCGCGCCTCGATGACCGGTTCGTTGGGCACCTTGAAGGGAAGTTTGCTGATGATGACATTCTCCAGGGCTTCGCCCTCGACGTCGACCCCCTCCCAGAAGCTGTCGGTGGCGAAAAGCACCGAGGCCTTGTCGCGGCGGAAGCGCGCCAGCAGCTCATGACGGTTTTCGTCGCCCTGACGGAGGGGGTTTATGCCCAGTTTGCGGAAGGAGTCTTCGAGCTGGCGGTAGATGATGGAGAGCAGGCCGTAGGAGGTGAAGAGGACGAAGGCCCTGCCGTGGGAGATGGAGACGGCGCGGAAGATCAGTTTGCCCAGCTCAGCCGAGAAGGCCCGGTCGTTCGGGTCCGGGATGTCGGTGGGAATGCAGACTACCGCCTGATTCTGATAGTCGAAAGGTGCGGGCAGCAGCAGCTCGCGGCGCCGGCCGGGATCGAGCGCGGTGAGGCCGATCCGTTTGCCGAGAAATTCGAAGGAATTCTCGACCGTCAGGGTCGCGGAGGTCATCACGATGGTATTATAGGAATCGTAGACCGCCTTTTGCATCATCGGTGCGATGTCCAGGGGCGAGCACTGAAAACGGACGATGTGGCGCCCCTTGTAACCGGGACGGACTTCGATCCAGCGGATGCTCTCCTCGTCCTGTTTGAAGACGACCTCTCCGATCACCGCGGCGGCCGCGGCCAGACGATCGGAAGAGGCCTTGATCTCGACGATCACCGAGGCAAGGTCTTCATCCGCTCCGGTCTGAAGCTTGTGCAGGAGTCCCGCCAGCCCGGCGAGCCCCGCCGACAGATCGAGCATGCTGGAGGTATACTCCTGGAGCAGTCGGCTCAGGCCGCTGTCGATGAGCAGCGCCTGAACCACTTCGGGCACCAGGCGCTGTTTGATCTCGTAGCCCTGATTCTCCTGGGCGAATCCCTTGACGGCCTCAAAAATGTGGTCCATCAGCACCTGGGTCGCCTCGTGCAGTGCGATCACCTCGGGCACCAGCCGGCCCATGACGCTCTCTTCGATCCTGGAGCAGAGATGCTCATCGAACTGGCCGCGTTTGCGCCGCAGCTTGAAGAGTGCGGTGTGGAGATGGCCCTTGAAGAGCTGCTTCTGCTGACGATGGAGGCGGCTGAGGATGCGCATGATGCCGGCGCGGGTGACGCGGTCGCCGAAATAGTTGGTGGCGACATCCTCGAGATGGTGGGCCTCATCGAAGATGATGCGGGAATAGGGCGGCAGCACCGCGGCCTCGCTGACCGAGCCGATCTGGTAGCGGATCGAGAGATCGGCGAAGAGGAGATGATGGTTGACCACCAGGATATTGGCGCGGGCGGCGTGGCGACGGGCCTTGTTGACGAAGCAGTCGCGAAAGAAGGGACAGCGGCTGCGGGTACAGGTGTCGCTCTCCGAGCCGATCTTTTCCCAGACCTGCTCGCGCGGAATGTAATTGAGATCGGCCTTGCTGCCGTCACTGGAGCTGCGCGCCCAGTCGATCAGCTGCTGCAGCTCCTCCCCCTCCTCCTCGTCACTCTGCAGGTCGAGCTCACCGGCGAGGTCATTGACCTTGCGCAGGCAGGCATAATTGCCGCGCCCCTTGACCAGCACCGCGGTGAACTCGTCCGGCAGCACCTTCCGCAGGAAAGGCAGATCCTTCTTGATCAGCTGTTCCTGCAGATTGATGGTGTTGGTCGATACCACCACGCGCTCCTTGTTTAGCAGGGCCCAGCTGATCGCGGGTATGAGGTAGGCGAGCGTCTTGCCGGTGCCGGTGCCTGCCTCGATGGTGGCGATCTTTTGCCCGTTGAAGGCTTCAGTCACTGCGCGGATCATCTCCTCCTGCTGAGGCCGGACCTCGTAACCGGAGAGCTCGCGCGAAACCGCCCCTCCTGCCTGCACCAGCCTGACCAGGTTCTCTTCGTCGAGGGGAATGATCTCCCGCTTGGCGAAGGGCTCGACCACGACGTAGATATTCTCGGATTGGTTGTCGACGATATAGAAAGCGACACTGAAAGGATCGAGAGCGGCGGCGATCGAGAGATCGGCCTCGGAGGGGGTGAGATGGCCGGAGGGATGGTTGTGGATCACCACATCGGCCTCGGCGGCGAGCTGGGTGATCACCGGCACCGCCGTCTTGTGGCCGCGCGCTGCCACAGCGACATCGTGGACGATCAGATCTTCTTCGGTGTAGCCGATGAAAAAGACCTCGTTGCCGCCCGCTTCATCGATAGCGCTGCGGATCTTTTCCGCGGCCTGTGCGGAGAGATATTTTGCGACTGAACTCACGCCAGCATCTCCGCGTCATAGCCCAAATCGCGCAGATGGCCGGAGAAACCGGCGAAGCCGTGGGTGGTGTAGATTTTTTGCGGCTGCACCATGGCGGTGAACTCGATGAGTTCGTTAAAATCGGCATGGTCGCTGAGGGGGATGCGATGGTCGGTGCGCCAGCCCGGGCCATGGCCGCCATGGGTCCAGCCGGAGAGAAAAACCGTTTTTCGCCGCGGCACGAACTGCAAGGCGCGGGTGAAGGCGGTGTGGGGCGGAACGATCAGCACCTCTTCGGGGCCGATCGCAGCGCCTTCCCAGGGTGCGCAGTTGGAAAAGAGGACGCCGAACTGCTGGTAGACTTGCGCCATCTGCCAGATCGAGGGGAAAACGCGCACGCCATAGCCGCGGTCGCCGAGGATCTTCATCGCTTCCTGCGACTTGCCCAGGGCATAGGCCAGCACCACCGGAGTGTGGCCGCTCCGCCGGCAGTCGCTGATAAAGCCGATGAGCTCTTCGATCAGTGTTTCCCGGCTCCGTTCGACCACATATTCCGGGTGGCCGTAGGTGCTCTCGGTGATGAGGATATCGGCATGGGGCACCTCGATCGGCTCGCAGGTGGCGCTGGGGCGCAGCTTGAAATCACCGCTGTAGAGCAGGGAGCAGCCGTCGCGCTCGATATGGATCATCGCCGAACCGAGGATGTGGCCCGCCGGATAGAGGCGGATCTTCATGCCCTCCATTTCGAGAGTTTCACCGAAATTGAGCGGCAGCACCTCCGCCTTTTTGGCGCGCAGGGCATGGAAAGAGGCCGTCGCGGGCGTGGCGAGGATGCGGAGGTGATTTTTCAGATGATCGGCGTGGCCATGGGAGACGAAAGAAAAGCTCACCTTGCGCAGGGCGTCGAGCCAGAGTTCGGCGCCCTCGATCTGAATGCCTTTTTGGTCGTAGGTAAACATGGGTCTGATTCCGAAGGAAGGGGTGAACGAGAAAATAGGCAGAATTAATGAGGATTGCAATTCTTTTTAACTTGCTTGCCCGGCTGGTTCAGCCGGAATTGATTTAGATTGACAAGAGTTTAAAAATTGGCTAATTTGACTCGAAACTTGGCACCTCCACTCTGCTGCTCACGGAAACGGGCTCATCTGGCCGGGCGGTCCTGCGATGCAAGTTAGAACGAAATTCTTCTCTCTCCACCTCCTGGCTTGCAGTGTGGCGTTTCTCATCTCCCCCTTTCTCCTTGCGGCTAAAACCCTGCGAATCACCGCAGCGCCTAGCGATTCCAGCGCCGTCATCGCCGATCTGCAGCCCCTCTTTGGCTTGCCATGGCAGCTGGCCTCCACGCCTGCGGCTGTTGCCCATGTCGACTATGCATCCGATTTCATCGATGAAGAGCGCGGATTTCTAATACCCTCGTACCCCGACATCCAGCCGGCGTGTGAACTCTGGCATTACGAAGCGGGCCGCTGGCACCTGGAAAACCTGGCGGCTTTCTCGGGCCGCACCCTCTCTACCCTCTTCGCCCTTTCCCGCCGCGATATCTGGCTCAGCTTCAATCCCGAGCGCACCCTCAAGCAGGATCTGCTCCATTTCGACGGCCGCAGCTGGCGCCATGTCCCGACCCCAAATTCGGACCGCATCCGCACTATCTTCATGCTCTCCCCCACCAGCGGCTGGGCCGGCTGCGAATGGGGGCAGATCATGCGCTACGACGGCCGCAGCTGGCATCTCTATCCCTCGCCGACAGAGGCGCACATTCTCAACCTCGTCATGACTAGCGACAGCAGCGGCTTCGCCTGGACCAAGTCCCATCGCAAGCAGAGTCTGCCGCTGATTTACGACGGCCAGGAGTGGCGTCCGGCACAGAGCGATTCGGCCGGACTGCTGCAGCTGCTGACCGCTGTGCCCGCCATCGGTTGGGGCACCAGCCGCTGGCCCATCGAGATCCTGACCCGCTTCAGCCAATTGCAGCGGCCGATAGCCCTCAGGGACACCCTCCTGCTGGAGGCCCCTCTCACCCCCAACCGCCTGCTCTTCGGCCATCGGAGTGGAACCCTGCTTTCAGGACACCTCGCCCGCTCTGCAACCGCGGCCGGCGGGGGCTGGATCGCTCGCCTAATCGAGAAGGAGGAGCAGGACAGCAGCTACATCTGGCAGACCCACGCCTTTTTCACCCTTGCCGGGGACAGACGCAGTCTGGTCATCCGCCTGCCCCTGCAGCGGCGAATCCCCGCCCTCTTTGTTCCGACCTACATGCCCAGAAGCAGCTGGTACGTAGCCGAACACGGCCTGGCGATCGCCGATTTTAACGGGGATGGCTCTGAGGACATCTTTGCTGTGGCTACCGGGGCTGCCAACCATCTTTTCCTGCTCTCACCGGACAAAGGCGGCCAGGTCGATACCGAGACCGCTGCCGCTGCAGGTCTGGCCGGACGGACCGCCTTGTCCACCGGGATCGTCAACTATGACGAGGGGGCTTCGGCGGCCGACGCCGATAATGACGGGGATCAGGACATCCTGGTCACCTCCATCTACGGTCACAATCTGCTTTACCGCCAAATCCGCCGCGGCCGTTTCCGCGAGGAGTCCGATTTCGCCGGCATCGACAACTGTCTGGCGCGCTCCTGCTCCGCCGTCTGGGCTGATGTCAACGGGGACGGCGCCGTCGATCTTTACATCTCCAACGAGGACTCGACCAACCGCCTCTATCTGAACAACGGCGCCGGCATCTTTCGCGATGTCACCCGCGAGTCGGGTCTGCTCATCAGCCGGGGCGGCGGCGGCTCCGCCTTCGGCGACATCGACGACGACGGCGATCCCGATCTCTTCGTGCCGCGCTATGGCCTGGCCAACCTCCTCTTCCTCAATGAAGGCCCACCCCGTCCCGGCGCTGTTCCCGCCTTTCGCGAATGCGGCCGGGAAGCCGGGGTGGCCGGCGGCGATACCCTCGCCCGCTCCACTAGCGCCACCTGGGGCGACGTCGACAACGACGGCGACCTCGACCTCTTCGTGACCAACCTGGTCCATTCCAATCAGCTCTTTCTCAATAACGGCCGCGGCCGCTTCGAGGAGGCTACGGCGTCAAGGGGGCTGACCAGCCGCGATCTCTGCCAAACCGCGTTGCTTTTTGATGCGGATAATGACGGCGACATCGACCTGCTCACCGGCAACCGCACTCTCAACCGCTTTTATACCAATAAAGGAGAAGGCTTCTTTTATGAGGCCACCGAAGAGGCGGACATTAATCGCCCAGCCAACGCGGGCGGCATGGCGGCACTGGATCTGGGCGAGGACGGTGACCTCGATGTCTACCTCGCCCAGGGGGAGCAGCGCAGTGTCCTCTATGAAAACCGGTCGGATAACCGCCACTGGCTCAAGCTCAGGCTCCTCGGCGACCGCGGCAACCGCGATGCCATCGGCGCCCGCCTCTGGCTCTACCGCCAGGGAGAGTCCGGCGGCCCGGCGCAGCTGCTCGGCATGCGCGAGATCAACGGCGGCAGCGGCTATAACAGCATGAGCAGCCGCATCGTCCATTTCGGCCTGCCCGATGACGGCAGGCTCTTCCTGCGGGTGCGCTTCCCCGGCGGCGGAATCCGTGAAATCGCCGGCATCAGCGGCGGCCGCTTGCTCGAGGTGCGCGAGTCCGAGGCCAGGGCGCGGCGCGCCGGTCTGCTGCAAAAATGGCTGATTCGGCTCCGCCGCAATCCGGAATTCCGCACGCCCCTCTGGATGGCCCTCCTGCTCATGTTCTTTTTTGTCATGATGCAGCTGCGGCAGCAGCGCTTGAATGACTGGCCCGGCCGAACCGCCTGGCTCACAGTGGCGCTGCCGGGTCTCCTCCTCTTCGTTCTCCTCAGCCTCCTGACAGGCTACTCCCCCTGGCTGCGTTTCGGCCTCGGCCTGGGCATGCCACTGCTGACCTGGTCCTATGCCTGGTCCATGTTCTATTCCATCAACGGCGGGAAAGGCAATACGTCAGAGGAGCTGGAAAATCTCTATCTCGCCACTTCGGCTTTCTTTCACGGCGAATGGGGCGCGCGCAAGCTCAACCGCATCGAATTCTTCTGTCAGAACCTGCAGAATAGCAAAAAGCCGGCCGAAGATGTTGCCAACGCCTTTACTCAAGCCATCGATGAGTACTTTGTGGTGATTGTACCGGAACTGGACAAAATCATCGGCCTTGCCAGCGGCGGCAGGGTGCCGGCAGCGGTCCACCGCGCCCTGAATGACGCCAACCTGGCACTGGTGAAAAATCTCGGCGAACTCAAGGTGGAAATCAAAATAGGGGTGGTCCGTTCAGCGGCTGTCGTGCAGCAGTGCAGCCAGCGCCTGCAGTCGGAGCTCAAGAACCTGCGCTGGCATCTCTCCTCCCGTTACATTTGCCAGGTGGACGAACTGTTGGTCAAAACCCTGCTTGATTACGAGAGACGTCAGATAAAGGTCGATTTTGACCGCCGGACTTCGGCTATGCTCTGGGCGCGGCTGCCGGCCGGTGCCTTCTCGCAGATCCTCGAGAATCTTCTCGACAACGCCGCTGCAGCAGCCGCCCGCTCTGATCATCCCGCCATTGCGCTGCAGCTGGATGCCAATGCGGACTATGTCTTTCTCAGGATCAGCGATTCCGGGCCGGGAATTCCAGAGCCTGTCCGAGCAAAACTCTTTCATGAACAGATCAGCACCAAAAAAGAGAACGGGGGATTCGGTCTCTTTCACGCCCACCAGACCCTGACCAAATTCGGCGGCGCCATCCGCCTGCTCCCACCCGCTGGAGAGCTGCAGGGCGCCAACCTGGAAATCGTTCTCAAGAGGATAGAAAATGAGCAACCGGCTGCGACTGCTGCTGATTGATGACGACACTCAATTCGCCCATGATTTCGCCCTGCTGAGCCAGTCTATTTTTGTCATTGACCATGCCGTCAGCGGTGAGGAGGGGGTAGAAAGGCTTGCCCGGGAGGAACCCGATGCGGTGCTGCTCGATCTGCGCATGGGGACCGGCTGGGACGGCCTCCAGACCCTGCGCAGGATCCGTGAGCAGTCTACCGACCTGCCAGTGGTGATGGTGACCGATTATGCGGGCGTCGAGACCGCCGTCGAGGCGATGAAACTTGGCGCGGTCCACTATACCTCCAAAAAGCCCCACATGGAGGCTCTGCACGAGGTCATTCAGAGGGAACTGCAGCAGGTTACCCTGAAACGGCTCTATCTCGAGGAGAGCGGCAAGCGCTACGGCCAGCTGATGGGAGAATCTCCTGTCATGCGCCGCCTTTACGGCCGGATCCACCGCCTGGCTGCAGCTTCATCCTCCGTTCTCCTCTATGGTGAGAGCGGCACCGGCAAGGAACTGGTCGCGCATGAGATCCATGCCCGCAGCAGTCGTGCACATAAACCGTTCATATCAGTCGACAGCGGGGCTATTTCGCCGGGACTCTTCGAGAGTGAGCTCTTCGGTCATGAGCGCGGCGCCTTCACCGGAGCGATGAGCCGGCATCGCGGCCGTATCGAAATGGCGGGCGAGGGCACCCTCTTCCTCGATGAGATCGCCAATCTGCCACTCGAAGCCCAGGCCAAGCTGCTGCGGGTTCTCGAGGAGCGGCTCTTTTATCGCGTCGGAGGCGAAGAGCCCATCCCCCTGCAGGCTCGGGTTATCATCGCCACCCACTGCAAACTCGAGGAGGAGGTCCGCGCCGGGCGTTTCCGCCAGGACCTCTATTACCGGCTCGCCGGAATCCAGGTCGACGTCCCGCCACTGCGCTCACGCCGGGGAGACATCGGCCTTATCGCAGGCTATTTTCTGCAAAAAATGAGGTGCGAAAATTATTCACATATCACCGGATTCTCGGGCGCCGCACTGCAGAAACTGGCGGCCTACCGCTGGCCGGGCAATGTGCGCGAACTGCGCAATACGGTGGAACAGAGCATGATCTATGCAGCCGGTCCCCTCATCGATGAACACGATATCCAGCTGCACCCGGTCGCCATGCAGTCCGGCAATTTCTTCACGGATCTGCTGCAAAAGCCCTATGACCAGGCCAAAACCGAACTGTTGGGGCGGTTCAAGGCGGACTATGTCAGAGCTCTGATGGAGAGGAACCAGGGCAACGTCAGCCGTGCCGCCCGCGTATCAGGCATCGCCCGCTCGAGCCTGCACCGGATGCTGACCGAGCTGGACTGAGTTCCTGCAGCACAGGAGGGGCTTTCAACCTGATCGGAAATTGCCCCCAGGTGAAAGCCTCTTCTTTGCGCTCCCCGCGTCAATCCACTCCTCACACTATCCATGCTGGTGGATGCGCTGCAAAAAAGTCGCATCAATATCACACCTCTATCCTTTTATTTATTTTCCAATTATCTCCTTTTCTTCAAAATTTACCCTGTCGCCTTGGTGAGACAGCAGGCTGCAGCCATGTTCGCCGCACATCATATCCTACTGTTTTTATTATACATTTTTTCCATGAAATGCGGCATGCTTGTTGCTTAAGGATAGGCAGAGAAAGCCTGAAATGTTGGGGGTGAGTACTACAATGAATATCCTCTTTTTTGAGGATTCGCCCAATCTGATCCTCAGGGCGCAGAAACAGCTGGCGCCGCAGGATCAATGGTATGCAACGATGGATGCTTCACATGCCCGGGCTCTGGTCATGCAGGGGGATGTGGAGGTGATTGTGGTGCGCCGCTGTCACCTTCGTGATCTGACGCATGCACTGGGCTTTGGACCGGGTGAGGGGACGCCGGGGGGGATGCAGATCGTAATGCTGCCGTCGTTCAGCCGCATGCGATTTCTGTGCAGTTACTTGCGCTCTCAGCAGAGTCATACCTCTGGGTGATTCATGCTGTGACGATGGGGGAGCGCCTGCCGGCTTGGGGGAGCCGGTTTGTATTTGGCAGCTGACCGATCGCTGAATGGGACTCGTGCTGACTTGGCGACGGCTGTGGAAGCGTCGGCCGCCTGATAAAGGCGGGCACGATCCGGTTAAACTGCAGCATCCAGCAGCGCCGTCTCCTTACCTGTGTTCTTCAATAGCGGCTGAAAACAGAAGACCACAAACCTGCAGAGAAATCACTCATCAGTATTCCGCAAATTTTCTTTCCACTTGCAACAATCCATAAAAATACTATATTCTCCGTATACTAATTCTGCGTACCCGGCTTTCAATCCAACACCGGCCATTCCACGGCAGTTACGTCCAGGTCTCAGGTCCGGGGAAATCCGCCGCGGCGGCACTGCTGCTTTATCAGGATCTCGATGATTAAAAAAGGATCGTTTCCGATGCGTCCGGTCAGATGGTCCATACTGCTGCTGTGCAGCATCGTTCTGACGGCAGCCGCCCAGGATCAGCTCCTCGATATCGGCACAGATCAGAATCCGCCCGGCATCTCCTGGCAGTCGCTCGAGACGCCCCGTTTCCGGATCATCTTCCCGCAGGAGATCGGCCCGGACGCGCAGCGGGCAGCCTCCCTTCTCGAGCGGATCTACGAGGCCGACTGCGCGACCCTGGGTGCCCGGCCGAAGCGGCTGCCGCTGATCCTCCACAACCGCACCATCGAGAGCAACGGCTTTGTCACCCTGGCCCCGCGGCGGAGTGAGTGGTATAACACCCCGCCACAGGTGGGCCTCACCGGACCGGTGGAGTGGTACACCCTCCTGGCGATTCACGAGTTCCGCCATGTCGTGCAGTTCCAGCGGCTGAACAGCGGCTTTAACCGCCTGCTTTACCTTGCACTCGGCGAGACCGGCTGGATGGCCGGCGTGGGCATCTCCGCCCCCACCTGGTTTTTCGAGGGCGATGCCGTGGTCATGGAGACCGCCCTCACCCGCGGCGGCCGCGGCCGCCAGCCCGAATTTCTCATGCCCATCCGCGCCCTGCTCCTCTCAGGCCGGCCCCGCTCCTATTTTAAAATGACCCTGGGCTCCTGCAAGAACTGGATCGGCGATCCCTACTCCTACGGCTTTGTCCTCAACACCTGGCTGCGCCGCCGCAACGGGGCTGAACTCTGGCCGCCGGTTTTAAAGAGCACCGCCAACCTCTCCTTCATCCCCTTCCGCTTTTCCTGGGCCCTCAAGCGCCGCACCGGCATGGGTGCCATCAAGAGCCACGAGGCCGCCATGGTGGAACTGGCGGAGCGGTATCGCGCCAACCTGCCGCCGCAAGACACCACGGCCGTCCGCCGCTGGAACCGGGATAATGACGGTTTTCTCACCGTCTATCAGTCCCCCGGTTTCGCCGGCGACAGCGCCATTATCGCCCTCAAGTACGGCCTGGCCGACCAGCGTGCTTTCGTCCGCATCCATTCCAACGGCCGTGAGGAGACTCTCTTCCGGCCCAACACGGTGGATGGGAGCTCCCACACCCTCGCCGGCACCACCCTGGTCTGGGCCGAGGAGGTTCCTGACCCGCGCTGGGGCCGCCAAAGCCACCAGGCCATCAAGCGCTATGATTTCACCACCGGAGCGCTGCAGACCGTCGTCAAAAAAGGCCGCTATTTTGCCCCGGCGATCTCTCCCGATGGTGCGATCATCGCGGCCGTCGAGCATGCCGGTGACAACCGCTGCCGGCTGGTCCTGCTCGACAGCAATTCCGGGCGCGAGCTGCACCGCTTCGAGAATCCCGGCAACGCCTTTCTCATGACCCCGGCCTGGTCCCCTGACGGCCGCGAGATCGCGCTCAACCGCCTCACCGCCGCGGGCCGCGCGCTGGCTCTGCTGGATGTCGAAAAAGGCGTCATGACCGATCTCATCCCTCCCGGCGCCTGGACCATGGCCACACCGGTCTGGTGCGGCAGCACGATCCTCTTCAGCAGCAACGACGGGGAGACTGAACAGATCTTTGCGGTGCGCCGCAGGGACGGCCGGCTCTTCCGCGTGACCTCGCGTCCTTATGGCGCCTTCTATCCGGCTCCATCCGCGGACGGCCAGCGGCTGCTTTTCAATGATTTTGACCTGGAGGGCTATCATGCGGCCGAAACAGCCCTCGATTCGAGCCGCTGGACCGCCCTCGATCAGCTGCCGGTCATGGTTAATTCCTGGTTCGAGCCGGTCGCCGCCCAGGAGGCGGGGCCATCCCTGCTGTACGATCATCTGAGCCAGGCGGAAGCGGGGCTTCCGGAGGAGCCTGCGCAGAACACCTGGCCGGTACGGCCTCTCAGTTCATGGCGCGATCCGGGCCGGATTCACAGCTGGCAGTTCTACCTGGATGATATCCGCCGCACGATGGGCGCGGAGATCTATTCCCGCAACCTGCTGGGGACCCTGCAGGCATCGGCCGGCTATGACTATGACCGGGACGAAAAAGCGGGTGCAGCCAGCGCCGCCATCACCTGGGCGCGTCTCTATCCCCTCATCGACCTCGGCGCGCTGTACGGCCACCGCGCCTCCACCTACAGCGATGATGCGGGCGCAGAACAGCGCTACACCTGGAAAGAGCAATCGGCCTTCGCCGGCTTTCGTCTCCCCCTCAACCTCAGCCGTCAGGGCTATTCAACCACGCTGACGCTGCAGAGCAGGCTGCAGTGGACCCTCCTCAGCGGCATCAGCGACGACCGGGCTTTTGACCGGTGGAAAAACAGCGGCGGCTGGTGGAGATCAGCGGGTTATGCCCTGAACTTCAGCCGCTTCCGCCGCTCCCGGGCGGATATCTTTCCGGTCCGGGGCCAGATCCTGGAGATCGGCTACGATCACACCCCCTGGGACGGCGACTGGCGGGGCGGACGGTTCAACTTGAGCGCCAGCCTCTTTTTCCCGGGACTGTCCCGGCGCCACGGCCTCGCGCTCCGGGCGGACTATGAAGAACAAAAACCGGACAATTACCGCTACAGCAGCCGGATCCGCTTTCCGCGCGGCTATGGCTACCGCTACCAGGAGAGAATCGGCCGTCTGGCTCTCGACTATGCCCTGCCGCTCGCCTATCCGGATCAACACATCTGGGCGCTGCTCTACATCCAGCGTCTCAAGAGCCTCTTCTTTCACGATTACGGCTGGTCGGAGTCCAACGGCCGCAGGAGCTTTTATCGGGCCAGCGGGCTGGAGCTAACGGCCGATACCAATCTGCTCTCCTACCCGGTGCTCTTTGAACTGGGTGTACGGCTGGCCTGGCGCTGGCGCGAAAAGGACTGGCGCAGCGAAGCGGTGATCGGCCTGCCGCTATAAAGATCGTCACCATTTCCTCAAAAAAGCTTGCATATTTTCAGGCCAATGGCTACATTGACCGGTGAAACCGTTTTCATGAGGGTTCTGCAAGGTTATGTCAGCCGCTGCTTTAGCCGGGATTCAAACAACCGTCTGCATGAAAATCCTGAAATATGGAAAACATCGATCCATTCCCCGAAAGAGGCGGCCGGGCACAGGCCGCTGCACCCTCTCCCATACCCTCGTCTGGAAGGAGTACTCCATGAAAAAAGGCTTACTGTTCATTTCTTTACTGTCGCTGCTCGTCCTGCTGCCTCTGACGGTCATGGCCCAATGGAGCAACGGCAAACCCGCCGATCTGGTCCTCGGCCAGACCGACTTTGTCAGCCGTGCCTCCGGCACCGATGCCTCTCACTTCAACGGCCCCAATGGCGTGGCCATAGACCCGGTCAGCCGCAAGCTTTTTGTCGTCGATCGCACCAACCACCGCATTCTGCGCTTCGGCGCGGCCGATGATCTGGCCAACGGAGCGGCGGCCGAGGCCGTCTTCGGCCAGAGCGATTTCGCCGGCAAAACCTCCGGCGCGGATGCCGCCAAATTCAACAATCCCATCGGCATCTGCTTCGATGCCGAGGGACGGATGTGGGTGGGGGATTTCTCCAACAACCGTGTGCTCCGCTTCGATGACGCCGCCAGCAAGCCCAGCGGTGCCGCAGCGGATGGCGTGCTCGGCCAGCCCGATTTCATCGCCAAGGCGGCCGCAGCCACCCGTGCCGGCCTCTCCGGCCCGGTCGGCGTCGCCGTGGACAAGAACGGAACCCTGTGGATTTCCGAATTCAACAATCATCGCGTCACCCGTCACAATAACGCCGCGGCCAAGGCCAACGGCGCAGAGGCCGACGGCGTGCTCGGCCAGCCCGATTTTATCACCAAGAACACCGGACTCGACGCGGCCAAAATGAACAATCCCAACAGCGTTTACAGCGACGGAGCAGGCACGCTGTGGGTGACGGAATTCACCAACCGCCGGCTCTTGCGCTTCGACAACGCAGCCGCCAAGGCTGACGGGGCAGCCGCCGATGGTGTGCTCGGACAACCCGACTTTACCACCAGCACCGTCGCAACGACCCCGAGCGGCATGAACAGTCTGCGCTTCGTCACCGGCGACGCACAGGGCACGATCTATGTCGTCGAGGAGCCGAACCAGCGCGTTCTGGTCTTCAGGAACGCCCAGGCCAAGCCCAATGGCGGCGATGCCGATTTCGTCCTGGGACAGAACGATTTTCTCTCCAAACTCAATCCCCAGCCTCCGACCGAGGCCTCTTTCAATATCCCTCGCGCCGCCTTTTATGATGACCAGACCAAAACTCTCTGGGTGACCGATTTTTCCAACAACCGTGTGCTGCGTTTCACCGAAATGGATGCCCCGGCAGCGCCGGAGCCCTTTCACTGGGTGAACAGCCAGGCGGCCGAAGTGGTGATCGGCCAG
>DAOOPF010000067.1:0-18276 GCA_035388125.1 bacterium
GACTCTTCGATGGTGTTGACCGCATCCCGCAGCGCTTTGGGTATCTCCACGCTTCCCTGCAGGGCGTTGGAGGCCGCCGTCACCTCGAACTGCAGCGCCGTGAGGTGCTGGCCGAGGGAGTCGTGGATCTCGCGCGCGATGCGGCGCCGCTCTTCCTCCTGTACCTGCACAAGCCGCATCGAGACCATGCGCAAGCTCTCCAGGGTTGTCACCTGCCCGGTGACATCGAGATTCATCCCCACCAGACCGATGAGCGTGCCGTCTTCGGTCAGCACGGGACTGAGGATCGCCGAATAATAGACCATCCCGCTCTCCCGTTCCACCGAAAAGGCGGCCTGCACTGTGCTGCGGTTGGAGATAACCTGTTTGATCAGCATTCTGAGCGTTCTGGCCACCGTGCGGTCCTTGATCACCGAACTGACCGTGCGGCCAAGGGCTGGCCCCCAGGACTCCAGAAAAGCAGCATTGGTCTCCCGGAAGCGGCCATCGAGGTCCATACCATAGACCTCGTAGCGGATGCTGTCGAAAAGCGAACGGTAGCGCGCCTCACTGATCCGCAGAGCCTCCGCGATCTCTTTCTGTTCGGTGATATCGCGCAGAAAGCCTTCCACCCCGGTGACGATGCCATCCTTGATCACCCGGCGCATGTTAAAACTCACCCAGCGGCGCTCGCCGTCTGCGAGCGCGATGTGAATCTCCGCGTAATTGATACTCTTGCCGCTCATGGCCCGGGCGAAGAAATTCACAACCCGCTCCCGGATCTCCGCTTCTGCATGGCTGTCAACCCTCAGACCGACGAGTTCCTCGGGCTTGAAACGGAGGATTTTGGCAAATGCGAGATTGCAGTTCCGGAAAACACCCTCAGTGTCAATAAAAAAATAACCGTCGACGGAACGCTCAATGATGTCGCGGGAGCGCTGTTCGGATTCAGCGAGGCGGCTGGCGGTCTCCTTGTAGTCGGTGATATCGCGCGCAACGCCGAGGACCTGGATGACCGTGCCCTCCTGGTCAAAAATCGGTGCCAGCCAGGTCCCGAGCCAACGCGAGCGGCCGGAAAACTCCACCAGGTTCTCAGAATAGCGGGGGTTACCGCTCTTGAAGATCCCCTGGATAATGTTCTTCTGCCGGTCGCCGATTTGACCGCCGAAGTATTCATTCCCCGGCCTGCCGATGGCTTTGTCCGCCTTTTTGCCGATGACCTGTGCGGCATACTGGTTGATGTATACTATCCGGTCCTCCCGGTCGAGGATGAAAATCTGGTCATGGGCCGCCTCTGCCAGAGTCCGGTAGCGCTCCTCGCTCCGGCGCAGAGCCTCCTCGGTGCGATGCAGTTCAGTGACATCCCGGACAATACCGATCATTCCGGTGGGAACGTCCCGGGCATCCCGGAGAATGGAGGTGCTGATCTCTACCAGGAACTCGCTGCCGTCCCGCCGGCGCATCAGCCCGCGCTCGCCGCTCAGCGTCTCCCCAACCGGCAGGGACCAGTACAATTTTTGCAGCCGCGCCAGAAATTCGGGGCTCAGCAGATCCTTGCCATATAGTCCAGCCTGCAGAAACTTTTCACTCGACTCGTAGCCGAAAAGCCGGGCGTAACCGTCATTGGCGATCAGATATTTCCCGTGCACATCCGTCAACGCGATCGCCTCGGGTGAGGTGAAGATGATCTGCCGGTAGCGGCTCTCGCTCTCGCGCAGCTCCGCCTCGGCCTTGCGCCGCTCCTCGATCTCCGACTCCATGCTGTTCAGGAGCCGCGCGTGTTCGAGGGCAACGCCGATCTGGTTGCCTATGCTGGTCAGCGCCTCGGTTGAAAAGACCTGCAGGACTTTAATACTGCGCATCCCCAGGTTCATCGAGCCCAGCGGCCGTTCATTGCTGAATATGGGTATGGTGACGAAGCTTTGGATGCCGGCTTTATAGAGGGGGGGATAGGCCTCGATGGCATGGATATCGGGAATATGGATAACCCGCTGCTGACGCATCGCCGCCCACGACTGTGAAGTGGGGGTATCCAGCGGCGCCAGCGCGTAGGCTTCGCGCTTGGTCATGCCGCGGTAGCGGATCGGCCGCATTCTCCCCGGCCGCGATTCATCCAGCAGATAGAGCACTCCGTGATCCGCCTGGGTCAGCCGGATGAGGCTTTTAACAGCGTTATCGAGAATGGTACCCAGATCGAGCGAGGCGTTGGTCATGGCGGCGATGCTGTTGATCACCTCCAGTTCGTCCGCCCTGCGCCGCAGCTGCTCCTGCATCCGCTTCAGATCGGCGATCTCGTGCGAGGTAGAGGAATCTTCGCTGTTTGCCTCCTCCTCCGCATCGGGTGCGCGCGTGACTTTTTTCCCGTCCTCTTCCAGGACTTGTCTCTTCCTGCCGGGCACCTTCTCCCGCCTTCCTGAATGGTAAAGTGTTATTTTCTCCTTTCCTGAATTTCATCATATCAGAGGAAAATAGCAAGAAGTATTCTGTGCTTCAGCGCAGCAGCAGCATGGATCGCCGCTCTAACCGGCTGCCACAGCTCAGGGTGTAGAAATAGAGACCGCCCGCGACCGGTTGGCCATAGCCATCGCAGCCGTCCCAGCGCACCTGAAATTCACCCGGTTCCTGCACCGATTCAACCAGCCGCCGTACCTCCTGGCCGCGGCTGTTAAAGATCACCAGGGCGACCGCCCCCGCCTCCGCCAGACGGTAGCGGATGGTCGTGACCGGATTGAAAGGGTTGGGATAGTTCTGCTCGAGCGCAAAGAGAGCGGGCTGCACCCAGCTCGCCTCCCGCGCCGGCAGATAGGTCGCGGTGCCGTCAAAATCGATCTGTCTGAGACGGTAGCCGTAACTCCCCTCCTGCTGCACCGGGTCGAGATAGCGATAGTTCTTCCGGCTCATGCTGCTGTGATGGCCCTCGACAAAGGCGATTTTTTTCCAGCCCTCCTCCCGGCCGGCTGCACGGCGTTCGATCTCAAAGCCATAGTTCTCGGTCTCGGTCGCGGTCACCCACTCGAGCTCAATGCCCTCCACCCGGGCGGTGGCGGAAAAGGCGAGCAGTTCCACCGGCAGATCGTTGGCCTCGAGGGTCGTGAACCGCCGGATTCCGGACCACTCTCCCGCGCCGCCGCTGCTGACGGCACGGATGCGCCAGAAATAGGTTGTTTTGGAGTCCAGTTCGTTAACCGGCCAGTAGAGCAGGGGGATCTCCTCCTGATCGATGAGAAGGCTCGAAAAACCGGGGTCGGCCGCCAGCTGCAAATGATAGGCAATGGCCCCCGCCGACGGCTGCCAGGAAAAAACCACATCCAGCGGGGCATCCCGCTCGCCATCACCCGGGGTCACCTGCAGAGGAGCCTCGGGGAGTTGGAGGGCGAGCGAAAAGGTGATGGCCGGACCGGCTGTGCCCACGCCGAAAAGATCGAGGCCGCCTGGCGTGCCATCCGCGAGAAGAGGGGCCGGGTTGCTTCCATCATTAAAAGCGGTGCGGCCGGCGTCGGCGGTGAATGTGGCGCTCCAGAGATTGCCGTCGGCGGCCGGGGTGCCGTCCGGACGATAGACATAGAGCTCATCGGGAAGCGCACCATTGCCGTAGCGTTGGAGATCGCGCTGATCGACGCGGTAGACCAGCAGGCCGTCGCCGGGGAGCGCCGACTCGAAAATGCTGCCGGCGCGGCGCCGGTATTCCAGAACGAAGAATTCACCGCCCTCCGGATCCGCCGGCGAGAGAATGCGGAAGGCGCTGCCCTCCGCGGCGGTCAGGGGCTGGAGCGTGTAGGTGCCATTGGCGGCAAGCAGCGGCAGGTCGGCGATCCAGCCGCCGTACTTGTGCTTGCACCAGGCGCCGGGATGCTGCGGCGGCGCGGTCGGACTGGCCATGACGTCCCAGACTCCCACCGGATTGAGGCCGTCATAGTTGTAGTGGTAGAGATCGGGAAAACCGATGGTGTGCAGCATCTCGTGCACCAGCACATGGGTGCTGCCGTTGCCGACAAAACTCTCGAGCGTAAAGCTGTAGGAGTAGGCCCGCTTGCCGTTGATGGAGACCGCGTACTCGTAAAGAGCCCAGGCGTGCGGCCAGAGCAGGGTGTTCCAGGCCGAGGGGCTGCCCCTGACGATGAAGACCATATTGTCGATGAGGCCATCGCCGTCACCGTCCAGATCCAGCCCGGCCGGAATCTGCCCCTTGACCGCTTCGAGGGCGTTTCTGATCAGCGTCTGTTCGCGCTCGCTGCGCTCTTCCGCGTCGGCATACCCCAGGGCGTCATCGGTCGCGGGCTTGTAATAGCCGCGCGGATGACCATCCCGGTAGGAGACGATCGTGCTGCCAGGCGGAGGGTAAAAGTGGGATTCCACCGCGAGCTGCTGATAGGAGACCTCGCGGAAATAGTTGTAAACAGAGTTGAACCCGGGCTCGGAGCTGTTGAAGGAGGCGTTGTAGGTGGAGATCGGCCCGGTGAATTCGGGATCGTCGCTGCAGCGGATAAAGACGACCAGATTTTTCATCACGCCGGTGCCGGGCGCGTTCTTGCCGGCCAGGCCGGGCTCCTTGCGCAGGGCGGGCGAATGGAAATCGCGCCGCAGCTGCTCCAAATCCCCGGGTACCAGCGGAATGCCCGGTACCAGCCCGGCGGCCACCGGGTCGGCCTCGCCGACGCGGTGCACCGTCGCGGCCAGCCCCGCGCCCGACCGCTGGCCGTAGAGATACCAGCCGCTGCCGGGCTCCTTGATGACCGGAAAACCGAGGCGGTCGTGCACCCAATTAAAATATTCGTCGCCGGTGATGTAACACTGCACCTCCCGGCCGTCCGGCTGCCGCAGAACGACCGGTACATCCTCCAGCCAGGCCGCCCGGGCCGCCCCCGCTGCGGCGATCACCAGCCCGGAGGCGACTGTAAACCATCTCTTCCACCTCTTCACGCGCATCCACCCTCTCCGCCACCGCATCCATTTCCGGTGTGGCCTTGACTACCCATTTCCCCGGCATAATGCCCGGCAAAAGCGCCGGAGTGTTGACATTATGCCCCATCTGCAGCCCGGATGCGCCACGGTCCGGCTGCCTGAAAGAGATTCAAGTTATTGTTTTAAATAACCCGGATCTTCTCTTCAGGCCGGAACGGGGCGCCCGGCACTGCAGTGTAATGCAACGGGCATGCCAAAGGAGAAAAGTGAAGGAAAAATTCAGGGCACAAGCAGGAGTTTGCCGAGGGCTTGCCGGGAGCAGAGGTAATCCTGCGCCGCCGCTGCATCTGTGAGGGCGAATTCCTGCGCGATGACGAGCTGAAGCCGCCCCGCCGCCATCCAGGCGAAGAGGTCGCCGCTGCGCCGCTGCACCTCCTCCGCGCTGGCGGCATAGCTGGCCAGGACCGGCCGTGTGAGATAGAGCGATCCTGCCGCGGCAAGCCGGCCGGGATCGAAAGGCGGCACCGCCCCGCTCGACTGGCCGAAGAGCGCCAGCAGCCCGCGCACGCGCAGGGCGGCCATGCTCCCCTCAAAGGTCGCTGCCCCCACCGAATCGTAGACCACATCGACGCCGCGGCCCCCGCTCCAGGCGCGGGCCTGCTGCGGCCACGCCGGATCCCCGGAAAAAAGCACCGCCTCCGCGCCGCAGCGCCGGGCGATTTCACCCTTTTCCGGTGTGGAAACCACCGCCGCCACCTGCGCACCGAGCAGCGACGCCATCTGTACCAGCAGCTGTCCGGTCCCGCCGGCGGCGGCATGCACAAGGGCGCGCACGCCCGTCTTGAGGGCGAAGGTGTCATGGCTGAGATAGTGGGCGGTCATCCCCTGCAGCATCACGGCGGCCCCCTGCGCGAAGGAGAGTTCCGCGGGCAGACGCACCAGTTTCCATGCGGGTACGACATTATATTCCGCGTAGCCGCCGGCGTGCATCGCCCAGGCGACCCGATCGCCCGGCCGGAGCCCCTCGACCCCGGCCCCGACGGCGTCGACCGTGCCGGCACCCTCCTGGCCCGGGATGTAGGGCAGCGCCACCTTGTAGAGTCCCGTGCGATGATAGATGTCGATGAAATTGACCCCGGCCGCGGCCAGCTTGACCCGCACCTCGCCCGCGCCGGGCTGCGGCAGGGCGATTTCTTCCGGCGCCAGCACGGAGGAATCCCCGGTGCTGTGCATGCGAATGGCGATCATATTTTTCTCCTTCACAAGCCCAAGGCGGCAAAAATATGCTGGATTATATCCTAAAATAATGGTAAATTTGGTCTTGTGCAATATTAAAAAGCCGGCCCGCCGGCCCGAACCCAAACCGTCAGGAAAATTTCTTCATGTCCGCAGCAAAAAAACTGGTCGATTCGATCTCGCGCAAACATCTTTTACGGGACTATATCGCCATCATCATCGGCGCTTTCATCATGGCTTCCGGCATCGCCATCTTTCTGGTCGATGCCAAGGTGGTCCCCGGCGGCGTGAGCGGGCTCGCCATGGCTTTTCACTACCTCTCGGCCGGAAAAATCCCGGTCGGCATGATGATGTGGGTGTTCAACATCCCCCTCTATATCTGGGGCGTCCGGGAGCTGGGCAAACAGTTCGGCGCCCGCACCTTTGTCGGTTTCACCGCCAACTCTTTCTTCATCGATCTGCTGCGCGGCCAGCTGCCTTTTATTTCGGGCCTGCGCCTGCAAGAGCATCCGGCCATCGTCGCCCTGCGCCAGAACGACTTTCTCTTCCTCATCCTCATCGGCAGTGTGCTGCTCGGGGTCGGACTGGGCATCATCTTTAAATTCCGCGGCAGCACCGCGGGCTCCGATGTCCTCGCCGCTGTCGGCCAGAAGCGCTGGGGCCTCAAGCCCGGCATGGTCTTTATGGTCGTCGACTCGCTGGTGATCGCATTCGCCGGGCTGGTCATCCACTACCGCCATCTCGCCGCCGACCGGCCGGCCCTGACCCTGACCCTTTACGCTTTTTTCCTCCTCTTCGTCTCCAGCCGCCTCGTGGATGTGATCATCGACGGCTTTGATTATGCCCGTTCAGTGATGATCGTCTCCTCCAGGTCAGAGGAGATCTCCAAACATATCGTCCAGGATATGGGACGGGGCGCCACTGCCATCGCCGCCCGGGGGGTCTATACCGATGAGCAGCGCGAGGTGCTCTATACTGTCGTCAGCCCCAAGGAGATCGGCACCCTGATCGAGGTGGTCAAGCAGATCGATCCCCGGGCCTTCGTCATCGTCAACAACGTCCACGAGGTGCTGGGCGAAGGCTTCCGCGGCAGGATCTAGACGGAGCGGCACCGCAGGCCGGAAGCCTCAGCCACAGGAACGGACCATTTCAGCGGGAATACCATGCGCGTACTCCTCCTCAATCCGCCCTTCCTTCCCCGTTACAGCCGCAGCCACCGGCTGCCGGCGGTGGCCAAATCGGGCAATCTCTTCTATCCCCACTGGCTGGCCCTCGCCGGGGCCGTGCTGGACCAGCGCGGCCACACGATCGAACTCTTCGACTGCCCGGCCGAGGGGGTCGAGTTGCCGTTCCTCCTCAAGCTGGCCGCCCGGTTCGATCCCGGCCTGATTGTGATGGACTCTTCCACCCCAAGCTGGTACACCGACTGCGAGACCGCCCAGGCCCTGCGGGAGACGCTGCACCACTGCCGGATCTGCATGACCGGCAACCACGCCACTTTCTTCTGGCGGCAGACCTTCGAGCGCGCCCCGGCCGTCGACCACGTCGCCCTCGGCGAATATGAAGAGACCGTGGCCGATCTCGCCGATGCGATTGACAAGGGCGGCGACATCAACGCCATCCCCGGCCTGGCGTCCCGCGCCCATCTGCAGAGCGGCCGCCCGCTGCTCCGCCCCCTCAACGACAACCTCGACCGGCTGCCCATGGTCTCGCCCATCTACCAGCGCTTCCTCGAGCCCGAACTCTACACCTTCAACCTCTCCGCCCATCCCTTCGTCCAGATCATGGCCGGCCGCGGCTGCCCCGCCAGCTGCTTCTTCTGCTCCTATCCCCAGATCTCGCAGGGCACACCCTACCGCCATCGCACCGCAGAGAATATCGTCAACGAAATGAACTGGATCAAGAAAAACATGCCGCAGATCAAACAGGTCAATTTCGAAGACGACAACTTTGGCGCCGACCGGGCCTTCGCCCGCCGCCTCGGTGAGGTCGCCCGCGTCAGCAAGGTCGATCTTCCCTTTTTTGCCAATATCAGCGCCTCCCTCGACCCCGGCAGTCTCGAAGCCCTCAAGGCCGCCGGCCTCCATATCTGCTCCGTCGGCTTTGATACCATTCGCTACTCCCTGCTCGAAAAAATGGGCAAGCTCCAGACCGAGAAGAGCATCCACGATTTCATGGCCGCAACGCGCCGGCTCGGCATCCTCGTCCATGGCTGCTTCATGGTCGGCTTTCCCGGCGAGAGCCGCGGCAGCATGCGCGAACTCTACGACTGGGCCTGCCGGATCAGGCCCGACAGCGCCCAATTCTATCCGGTCATGCCCTATCCGGGCACCGGCGCCTGGCACTTTTACAACGACAAGGGCTGCCTGGCGACGACCAGTTTCAGGGACTGGCTGACCCGCGCGGGCTGGCCGCGCTGCGTCCTCAACCTGCCCGGGCTGACACTCCACGAGATCGATGAATTTTGCGACCGCGCCTTCGTCCGCTTTCATCTCCGCCCCCGCTACCTGGCCCAGAAGCTCTGGCAGGCCCTGAATAATCCGCGGGAGGGGCTGCGCTCCATCCGCGCTGCCCTGCTTTTCACCCGCTATCTGAGAGACAAGCGGGAACAGCGGCCGGCGCCCCTGCCGGCGCAAAAAATGGGCGTCACGGAGACCTGGCGGATGATGCCCGTCATCCCCGCGGGGCGTATGCAGCTCATCGAACGCCACTCACAGGCGCACTCTCCGGATACCGGCCATCCCGATCAGCAGCGATAGGAGCAGCCCCGGATACATCGGCTCGAGTCCCCACCAGTAGCTCCCCCCGTGGGCCATGCCCCACATCAGCCAGCTCATCGAGAGCAGCCATCCCCCCAGCATAGCCGCCAGAGCGAAACGCGGCCGCAGAACGATCCCCGGCCAGTAGCTGGCCATCAGCGGCAGCAGCAGCCCGGGGATGCAGGCGCTGCCGACCGCATACCAGATCCGCACCACCGAAGGCAGGGTCAGGGCAAGGACGATCCCGTAGATCGAGGCGAGGAGCAGGCCGATCCGCGTCCAGCGCTCAGCCGCCCCGCGCTCCTCCTTCCCCCGCATACGCAGGATTCTGCCCGCGACATCGTTGCCGATGGTCATGCCGCCGATAAAGACATAGCTGCTCAGGGTCGACATGACCGTGGCGAGCAGACCGATGAAAAAGAGTCCCTTGGCGGCCGCCGGCAGCAGACGCTCGGCCAGAAGCGGATAGGAAAAGATCGGACTCTCCAGAACGGGAAGCACGGCGCGGGCGTAGAGGCCGGTCGTGGTGGTGAGAAAATCGAAGAGCATCCAGAAGAGGATGGAGACGAGGATGCCGCGCCGGGCGGTGGCGCTGTCCCGGGCGGCGGCGCAGCGCTGGTGAAAGCCGGGATCGACCAGAGTCCAGAGGCCGATGAAATACCAGACCAGGATATACTGCGGGGTATTGCCGCCGTGCCAGGTCAGGTTGACCGCCGGCAGATTCGCCTTGAGGAAGGAGAGGCCGCCGAAGCGGAAAAAGGCAAAACCGACGATAAGGATAAACCCGGCGAACATGAGCATGAACTCCGCCAGGTTGACCGCCACATTGGAGCGGAACCCCCCCTTGGCCAGGTAGATCAGGCTCACCAGCGCGGTGAGAAGAAGAGCCAGGGGCAGGGGCAATCCGAAGATGAGCTGCGCCAGCACCCCGAGCATGAGCAGGTAAGGGGCCGGAGTGACCAGGAGAAAGACCAGCAGGGCGCCGAGCAGGCCTGCCGGCTGGCCATAATGTTGGGCGAGTTTGTCCGGGATCGTGACCAGCCCGCTGGCGCGCACCCGGCCGGCTAGAAAAAAAGCGAAGAGCAGGGCGAAAAGATAATAGGGGGCCCCGAACATGACCCAGCTGGCGACGCCATAGGTGTAGGAAAATTCGCCGGTGCCGAGAATGCCGCCGTACCAGGTCGAGACCAGGCTGGCGACAAACATCGGCAGGGTGAGAGTGCGCCCGGCGAGAAGAAAATCGGCGGCCGTCTCGCTCCCGCTAGCTGATTTCTCGCTCCCGCCCGCCGCCTTCTCGCTCCCGCCTGGTTCTGTCCCCGCAGTTTCAGATCTACTGCGGAAACCAATCCACAAAATAATTGCAAAATATAATATTATCAAAACGATATCTATTGGCGCAAAGGAGATCATTTTCGCTCCACAACAAATAGCAGCAGCGTGCCTTTGTGCAACGTGATCTCAACCGGGCTATCGCTGACCAGATTGCTGATGCCCTCGCGCACACCGAGCTCGAGCACCGCTTGATTGAGAGGGTAGGCCAGCCCCCGCGTCGTGACCCCCTCGCAGCGCCCCAGGGGCAGCAGGGAGACGGTGGTGCCCTTCGGCAGCGGCAGCGAGACCGCTCCATCAATGATGCGCATCCGGCACCAGGAGTCGACGAAAAGCAGGTCGATGCGCGGGTGATATTTGGCCAGAATGCTGAAATTGGCGAGGGTGTGGTCGGGCCGGCGGCCGGTCGCGCCGATTACCACCGCCCTGGTGATCCCCCGCTGCAGAAGCAGGTCGAGGGCCTTTTCAAGGTCGGTATTCTCCTGATCCTCGCTGCGGATCTTTTCGGCGAAGGCAAAGGCCGCGGCCGTCCGGGGCGAAAGGGAATCGAGGTCGCCGATGACGATGTGGGGGGTGATCCCGCGGGCGAGAGCGCGGTTGGCTCCGCCGTCGGCGCAGATGATGAGGGTTTCGTCATCGAGCAGGGCGGCGATCCGCCGCCGCGAAGGCAGGGGACCGTTGCCGATGATGAGGGCCTTGTGGAATCGTTTCAATGTTCAGCTCCAGATTCATTCCGGCGGCGACCTGCCGCGCGGTCACAGCTCCAGATTCATCCCGACATAGATCGAACGCGTCGCCCCGGGAAAGAACTCATCCCCCTCCCCCCCGGCCGCATAGAGGGCATCGAAGAGATTGGTGATTGTCACCTGCCACGCCACCGACTGCACGCCCGGGATCCCCTCCAGTGTATAGCCCAGATGGAGGTCGGCCAGGGTGCAGGCTGCAACCCGCTGGGCGGGATTTTCCAGGTTGGTGGTGTAAAAAGCGCCGACACGGCGGCCGGAGGCCGACAGCTCCCACCCCTCGCTCCGGTAGCTCACCCGGGCGTTGGCTAAAAGGCCGGGAAAGCCGGCGATGGTGTTGCCGTCGAGGCGGAGCGGCCCCTCCTCGCCGTACTGGGTATGCCGCACCAGGGTGTTGCTGCTCCAGGTGAGATTGCCGCTCACCTGCCACAAGGGCGAGAGCCGCGCCCGGCCGGTCAGCTCGAGCCCCTGGTGGCGGGTCTTTTCGGCATTGCCGGTGACCGGCTGACCGAAGCGGTCGAGCCGCCCGCTCTTGACGATTTCATCCCGGAAATCCATGCGGAAATAGTTGGCGGTCACATCCAGCCAGCTGTTGGCATAACTCCCCCCCGCCTCAAGATTGTACAGGGTCTCGTGTCTGACCAGAGGGGCGCTGAAATCATAGCCGGCGCCGCGCGGGGCGAACTGCGGCCGCACCGGCGCCCCCCAGATCTCGGGCGTGCTCGCCTCGGCCGCATCGTAGAGGTTCTTCAGCCGCGGCTCGCGGCTGGTGCGGGCCAGGGTGAGATAGCCGCTCCACTGCGGGGAAAAGTGATAGTTGGCCCCGATCTTGGGATTGAAGAAGAAATAGGGTACGGAAAAATCGGTGCCGACATACTTTTCATCATAAAGGCGATAGGTGTGGTGAACCAGGGTCGCCTCGGCGAGCAGGCGCAGTTTTTCCGCCGCCGTGTAGACCTCGTTGGCGTAGAGGGAGAACATGCGCTTGCCGCCGCGGTATTCATAGTACCGATAGTCGGGGGTCACACCCGCGGGCAGCCCCTCTCCCCACTTCAGGGTGCCGTAATGGAGGGAGCGGTGGAGGCGCGCCTCGCCGCCCAGGGTGAGAGTGCCCCGGTTGTGGCTGATCTGCGCGCGCGGCATCCAGCCGTACTGGTCATTCTCGACGGCGGCGTGGATGAGAGCATTGGGAATGTAGAGGTCGTCGGGATCGCCCGGTACAGTGAAACCGTTCTCCGGCGTGATGCGGTAATAGCTCCAGGGGGCCCAGGAGCCGTCATAGTCGTAAAAGCCGTCGCCGCGCACGTAAAAGAGGGTGTTGTGCAGGGTCGTCCGGCCGAGCCGCCACTCGTGGATGAGCTCGTAATGGGGCTGGGAAAAATTCTCGATCTCTTCGGGCCGGCGGATCGGATTGTCCCGCCGCATTTTGCGGTCGCCCAGGGCCGCGGCCGGCACCCCGTAATAGGCGAGGTGGTCGGAGACCGGGCCGCCGTAAAGATTGATCTGGGTGGTCATGTTGCGGTCGAAGCGGGCCGCGCCGAGAAAATAGCTGCCCAGATCGGCCCAGCTGTTGTCGCGGTAGCCGTCGCTGCTGATGCGGCTCAGCCGCCCGTAGATGGCGTAGCGGTTATCGATGAGCCCCGAGCTGGCCGTAAGGCCGGCCTTGCGGGTGTTGAAGGTGCCGTACCCCCCGGTCAGGGTGATGCCGCGGCGGCGCGAGAAATTGGAGGTGATCAGGTTGATCGCCCCGCCGATGGCCGGCGTGCCGCTGAAGAGGCTGCCCGCCCCGCGCTGCACCTGGATCTGCTCGAGATTGGCGGCCAGATCGGGAAAATCGAGCCAGTAGACCATGTGGTCCTCAGGATCGTTCTGGGGCACGCCATTGACCAGCACCGAGACCCGGCGCTGATCAAAACCGCGCAGATTGAGATAGGTGTAGCCGATGCCGTTGCCGCTCTCGGAATAAAAAGTGGTGGAGGGAAGCTCCGAGAGCAGCACCGGAATATCCTGGACGGTATGGCGCTGGCGGATCTCCTGCTGCCTGAGGGCGGCCGTGGAGGCCGACCATTCGGTCTCGCGCGTGCGCGAGGCGGTGATGAGAATGCTCTGCAGGGGGAGGATCGTCGGCTTGAGGGCGATGGCCGGCTGCCCGGTGGCAACCGAGGAAACCGGGAGCCGGGCGGTTTCATAACCGAGCAGGCGCACGGTCAGAACGGCCTGATCAGCTTGCAGATGGCGGAGGAGAAAACGGCCGTCATCTCCGCTGATGGCCCCCAGCCGGGTGCCCTCGACGGTGATCTGCGCGCCGGCCAGGGGTGCGCCGCTCTGGACGTCATAGACCCGGCCGGTCAGAGACCAGGGCTGCGCCCAGGCCAGGCTGGCTGTGAATATGAAAATCAGGATCTGTTTCATTGCACTTTATCTCCTCAAAAACGCTCGCCTCCCTGAACAGGGGCATCCTCCGTCTCGCTCCCACCTCAATAAAAAAGCCGCTCCCTGAACAGGGGCATCCTCCGTTTCACTCCCACCTCAATAAAAAAGCCGCTCCCTGAAAAGGGGAAGCGGCTTGAGCATGCGAAAAGGCCGATTCGTTTGCCTACGCCGGTATTACCCGGATCAGGTCATCGTCCCGAAGGACATAGGGTATGATCTCAGACTCGCAAAAAAGGTGGCGAGACACCCCTAACGGTGGAAAGCTATAAAGAACATTCCAGTTCACCCATCAGAACACCCTGCAGCCCGCTTTTATTTCCCCTCCTCCTCCCTCCCGCCGGGCGGGAATAGCTCTCACCATGCGGAGGTTATTATTTTCGTATATACGAACCAATAGCAGCGGAGTCAATTCGATGGAATATAAATCAAACCTCAAGGTGGCCGTGATCGGCGCCGGGCAGGTCGGCTCGACCTTTGCCTATGCCCTGCTCATCCGCGGCCTCGCGTCTGAAATCGTCCTCATCGATGCCAACCGTGACCTCGCCGAAGGCCAGGCGGAGGACATGAGCCATGGTTTGCCCTATGTGCGTCCGGCCCATATTTACGCCGGCGACTATGCCGATTGCCGGGAGGCGGATATTATCGTCATCACCGCGGGGGCTGCGCAAAAACCCGGGGAGAGCAGGCTCGAGCTCACCCGGCGCAATGTCGAAATCTACCGGCAGATCATTCCGGCCATCGCCCGCTACACCACCTCCGCGATCCTGATCATCGTCTCCAACCCGGTCGATGTGCTCACCTATGCCGCGGTCAAGCTCTCGGGCCTGCCCTCCAGGCGGGTGATCGGTTCAGGCACCTCGCTCGACAGTGCCCGCTTCCGCTATCTTCTGAGTGAGCACTGCGGCGTGGATCCGCGCAATGTGCACGCCATGATCATCGGCGAGCACGGCGACAGCGAGGTGCCAGTCTGGAGCCTGGCCAATATCTCCGGGCTTAGAATGGACGACTATTGCGCCCAGTGCGGCAAGAACTGTCCGCAGCTGCGCAAGGAGGAGATCTTTGAGCAGGTGCGCACCGCGGCCTATCACCTGATCGAAAAGAAAGGCGCCACCTATCATGCCATCGGGCTGGCGGTTCTCTATATCATCGAGAGTATCGCGCGCGACCAGAATACGGTGCTCACCGTCTCCAGCGTGCTGTCAGAATACAAAGGCATCTCCGACGTCGCAGTCAGCGTGCCTTCGGTTCTCAACCGCGGCGGCATCCAGAGCCACATCGATCTTCCGCTCAACGAAAAGGAGCTGTCAGGACTGCGCCGTTCGGCCGAGGTCATCCGGGAGACCATCCGCGCAGCGGGCTTGTAGAACCACCGGCCGGTGGCGAGGGCGGGATTAAAAAATGGTACCGAGGAAATAGGGCATCATCCGGCGCCACCACGGCCAGTCGTGGTTGACGTCATGCCCCCAGAGGTCGATCCAGGCGGGGACCCCCTTCTCATCGAGAATTTTCTGGAGTTTGACGGCGTCGACGGCCATCGGCTCCTCCCACTCCCCCTGGCCGACCCCGACGATGATGCGGCTGCGCCGGTACTGGTCGATGTACCAGGGGTCGTTGAGCCCGGGCAGATAGGCCAGCGGGGTGTGGAAATAGATCTGGTCATCCATATAGTCGCCGATGAAATAGTCGAGCTGGAAAAGGCCGCTGATCGAGATCATTATATCGCTGAGGTCCGGGCGGCGGAAAAAATAGTTGGCCGCGTGGTAGCCCCCCATGCTGCAGCCGGTCACCATCAGCTTCTCCTCCGCCTGATGGTGATAGTAGATGAGGGGGAGCACCTCCTCATTGATGTAGCTTTCGTACTCCTTGTGTCGGGCGACACGCTGGGCGGGATGAAGGCGCCGGTTGTTCCAGGACTGGTCGTCGACGCTGTCGACAGTGAAGAGCTTGATCCTGCCGGCGCCGATAAAGCCGGAGATCGCCTCGACCATGCCGAAATCTTCGTACTCCCGGTGCGTACCGCCCTGGCACGGAAAGACCAGCACCGGCTTGCCCGCGTGACCGTAGACGTTGACCGACATGTTCTGGCCGAGCCGGTTGCTCCACCAGGTGTGATGTTCTATATGCACGATCTCCTCACTTCTCCCCTCACCCCTGCGGTTCCAGAATAAAGGCCGCGATCGCTGTGATCTCCTCTTCATCGGGCGAGCGGAAAAGATAGCCATAGTCTCCCATTGCCGCGCTGAAGAGTCCGGTTATGGTCTGGTGGTGGACCAGCTGGTGCGGAAAACGGCGCAGAATCTCCTCGTGGCTGTGGGCGTAGCGCCTGGCGAATTTCCGGCCGGCGTAGCAGCAGTGGTATTTGCGCTCATAATTGGCGGTGAAACGGTTGTGGGTCACCACATGCGCCCACTCATGGTAGATATCGATATCGTTGGCATAGTTGAACATGTCCGTAGTCAGGCCGCCGGGAGGGCGCATATTGACCTCGAGGGCGACGATGCGCCCCTCCTCTTCCGTGCGGAAGAATTCGAGGTGAAAAAAACGTTCGCGCAGGTCGTAGGCGCGCAGGACGCGACGCCCGGCCTCTTCGAGGTCCGCCGGGATCTCGCGCAGGGAGTAGTAATAGACATCGCCGGCATCGTTGACCGTCTCCATCACCCCGTTGCTGTAGCGGTGGCTGGTATAAAAGACCGGCTCGCCCTCGCGGTTGGTGAGGCCGTCGAAAGTGAAGATAGTGCCGCAGATGAAGGACTCGATGAGATAGTCGGTCGGCGGCTTTTGCGCGAAGAAACGGTCCAGTTCGGCGTCGTTGCGGATCTTGCAGGTGCGCGCGGCCCCCACCCCGATGTCGGGCTTGGCCACGACCGGATAGCCGATCCGTTTGACCAGCCGGCGCGCCTCAGCGAGTGTAGCAGTCACCGCCCCTTCGGCGTGGGGGACGCCGGCGCGGGCGTACATCTCTTTCATCAGGGATTTGCGCTTGACGCGGGCGATGGTCTCGTTGTTGAGGCCGAAAATATTGAAATCGCTGCGCAGGCGCGCCTCGGTCTCGAGCCAGTATTCGTTCTGGGAGTCGAGACGGTCCAGCTTGCCATGGCGGTGGGTGAACCAGCCCAGGCCGCGCAGCAGTTCGTCATAGTTGTGCATGTCCGCGACGTGATAGTATTCACTCAATACCGCCTTGAGCTCGGGATGGAGATTCTTGTACGGCTCGTCGGCAATGCCGAGGACATTCACGCCGAGATGGTGAAGGTGCACGCAGAACTGGTAATAGTTGGGCGGGAAATGGGGGGAAAGAAAAACAAAATTCATCGCTGCTGGCCCTGTCTGCCGGTTTTAATCCATTCTGATGCGCTGCTGCTGCGAGGGAACATTCTCACTTGATAATAGTAAAAAACACAGTCTGCAGTGCCGGAAATTCCTCATAATCTGATGTTTGCCGGTATATTTTCACGTTGGGGGGATTACTGCAAAACATGGCGCAGGTCACATTCCGCACCGCATTACGGGAATGGGGCCCGCCACCCCGCTGTTCAAGCAAGTAACTGGTCGATCCGGCCCGGGTCCATCCCGCGCCACCGGAGACCGCCCGCGTATCAATCCGGAGGTTTCATCATGAAAAAAGCTTTCCCCTTCATCCTTCTCTCCCTCCTTTTCGCCTTCACCGCCCTCGAGGCCCAGATCACCATTGAGAGCATCACCACCAGCGACGGTTTTATGGGCATGGGCGCTTCCGTCTCGACGGAAAAGAGCTATACCCAGGGCGATGCCCGCCGTGAGGAGAGCAATGTCAAATTCACCGGCGGAATCATGAAACACATGAGCCCCAAGGAGACCCAGATCGAGATCACCCGCCTCGATAAAGAGGTGATCTGGCAGATGAACGACAAGGACAAAAAATACACTGAAATGACCTTCGCCGAGTTCAAAAAAATGATGGAAGAGGGGCTCCTCAATCAGCCGATGACGGGCAAACCGGAGAGCAAGCAGGAGAAAAAGCCGGAGGGCGAGCCGGAATATGAGTGGCAGGCCCCGGTCGTCAAGGCCAGGGATCTCGGCGAAAAGAAAGAGATCAACGGCTTTAACTGCAAGCACTATCTGGTCACCGTCACCACCATCGGCAAGCAGCTCGCCACCGGCAAGCTCGATACCCTGCTGCTCTCGGCGGACATGTGGAACAGCGTCAGCGTTGCCGCTGCGATGAAGAAAGCCAACGAGTTCGATATGCGCCTGGCCAAGGCACTCGGCCTGGACAAGATGGCGCAGACGATGGGACCGCTGATGGCCCAGTACGGTGAACAGTTCAAAAAGCTGGCCGAGGAGATGAAAAAGGTCGAGGGCTACTCCATCCTCACCGAGACCACCGCTTCGATGACGACGCACACCATGCCGCAGCAGACCGGGGAAGAGCTGGAGGCCGCTCAGGCGGAGCCGGAGCCCGAGCCCGCCGATGTCACCGATGTCAAGGGAGCCTTCGGCAAGATGCTCGGTAAAAAGATCAAGGACGCAGCCAAGGCCAAAGCGGAAAAGAGCAAGGCGGACAAACCCAAGGGTGATCCCAACCGGAAGGTGCTCTTCCGCAGCACCACCGAATTGAAGAGCATCAGCACCGGCGATCTGGCCGCTGATCTCTTCGAGGTCCCTGCCGGCTACAAGCTGCAGGAAAAAAAGAAATAATCATCCGCCCGGTTAAAAGTCAAGCCCGCCAGCCATCTGGCGGGCTTTTTTTTATCTCTTCACCCCGGCCCCCGCTATCGGCAGCGGCCACACGCTATTCAATACGGATGTGCCAGCGCCTGCGGATGGTCGAGAGGAGCACAAGGGCAAAGAACAGGTAGACAAACGAGAGGAAAATGAAGCAGTAGCCCAGCGGCAGCCGGTCGCTGATGCGGCCG
>DAOOPF010000068.1:0-5767 GCA_035388125.1 bacterium
GCTTGACCTCGCGCGGGGCGGAGTACATCGCCGGATTTTGATACTGGTCTTCGATGGAGTTAAAGTTGGAACGGAACGAGAGATACTGGGCCGGGTAGATGATGGACTCGTAGGCATGACCCGTATAACCATAAACGTACATCTCGTTGCGGGTATCGAGAAGATTGCGCACATAGGCGAACAAGCGCAGCTTCATGTTGCCGCTGAGCGGCAGATCGTACTGGCCCTGGACGTCGAAATTGTAGTTGGCCGGCTTTTTGCCGTTGTTGGGCAGCAGACTTTGGCGCGCCAGGCGGCTGGTCGGGATCGGTGTAAAATCATAGGGGAAGCCCGAGTTGAAGGAGCCGGTCACGCTCAGCGAGAGATTGCGGATGGTATAGCCCAGGGTGCTGTTTAGCGTGTGCCGCTGATCCCAGCTCATCGGAATGAGTTTGGGGACCGGATCGATATTGACCGCGAGACGGCTGTAGGTGGAGCTGGGGTTGTCGGCATTACCGCGGGTATACTGCAGGGTGTAGTTGAGATTGGCGAAGAGCGGGCCGGACTGGTAATCGAATTTCAGCTCCAGACCCTTGGTATTGCCATAATCCTTGTTGTCATAGACACCATAGCGCGTCTCATTGTAGGTGGTCCAGACCACCGCGCTCTGCAGATCATAGATGTCGCTGTAATAGACCGAAACATCCATGCCCAGGCCGGGCAGCAGCTGCTGCCACAATCCCATCTCGTATTTGACCGTCTTCTGGGCCTCCATGAGGGGATTGCCATGGGTGGTGCCGAAATCATTGGTCGGCACGATGAAGCGATAGTTGGTGTAGAGAGAATACATCGGCGGCATCTGGAAAAAGTGACCATAGCTGAAATGGAGCACCGCTGTATTGCCCAGGGTGTAGGAGAGGCCGAAGCGGGGGCTGAGCTGGGTCTGGATCGGGGCCTTGAGCATGATCGACTTCATGTTGGGATCTTCATACAATCCCTGATTGGAGGGGTTGCGCCGGTTGGAGGGGTAAAAGGTGTTGGCGTTGAAATAGTCGTAGCGAAGGCCAAAGTTCATCACCAGGCTCTCGTATTCCATCTTGTCCTGAAGGTAGAGCGAATAGTCCCAGGGCTGTTTGATATAGCGGTCCATCGAGATCGACTCTTCAGGCAGATACTCCGCCTGGTAGGGGAAGAACTGCATGCGCTGGGTGACGGGATCATACCAGCGCGCCTGCAGCAGCGGCGAATCCCATTTGACATCGCGGGTCGGCACCGGCCAGTTTTTGAGATACTGCTGGGAGTACTGAACGCCGGCTTTGAGGCTGTGATGCTTGGTCGCCTGCCAGGTAAAATCGTACTTGGTGGTCATCAGCTGGGTGAAATATTCGGAATGGCCGCGGTCCTGTCCTCCGGCCGAAAAGCCGCCGACACTGCCGCCGTACTGGGTGCTGAGATAGCGCGGATCGAAAGGATCCTTGTACATGAAATAGCCGTTCCAGTTGTCGGTAAAGGAGAACTTGAGTTCATGAAAGGCGCTGCGGCTGATGGCATGATTGAGCTTGAAGGAGTACATCGCGGAACGGGAGTGACTTTTGCCATAACCGTCCGGATTGTATTTGTAGCCGTGGCTGTAGCTCTGGCCGTTGCCCTTTTCGAGGGTGTAGGTGGCGGCCATGCGCACATTTTTAATCAGGTTGAAGGAGAGTTTGCCGAAAAATGAGTAACTCTCGTTTTCGCTCATCGGCACAATGGAGCTGTCGCCGGTGTGTTCAGAGTAGTAGCGGTTGCCGTTGATCCAGACGTCCCAGGGGGTGATATCGGCTCCGGCGACGTTGCTTTCGGCCATATTGCTGTAATTATCGATGTTAAAACGGCGGATGCCGTTGAGAAACCCTTGGTCGTTCTGGTAGCGCACATTGGCGAGGAAGTTGATCTTGCCCTTCCAGACCGGGCCTTCGACCTGGGCCTTGTAGTCCTGGATGCGGCTGACATCGCCAGCTTTAAGGCCGACATAGACGCCGTCGGATTTGGGCAGATAGTTGCCGAGGTTGGCGCTGATCGAGCCATGGAACTGGTCGGCTCCATCCTTGGTGACCATATTGACGATACCGCTCATCGCCTTGCCGTACTCGGCATTGAAGGTGCCGGTGATGACCTCGAGATCCTGCACCACCTCTTTTTCCAGCTGGATGGTGCTGCCCTCGCCGTAGAGAGTTTCGTCGACCTGCATGCCGTCGATGAGATAAGAGACCTCATTGGAACGGCCGCCGCGGAAGTGCCCGCCGACGACGCCGGCCTGGAGTTCGATGACCTGAGAGACCTCCTGGACGGGCATCATCTGGATCTGATCAGAGGAGACGTTTTTAATCGAGCTGGTCTGGTCCTTTTTGATCGAAATTTTGGAGGCGGTGACTACCACCTCCTGTCCCTGGATCACCGTATCGCGCAGGCGGATGGGGACGTCGAAAGTGCGGTTGGTGGAGACCTGGGCCTCGACGCGGGCCGATTCGTAGCCCACCATGCGGACGAGCATGGTGTATTTGCCCGGAGTCACATTGATGATGTAGAAATCGCCGTTGAAATCGCTGACAGCGCCGAGGTTGGTGCCTTCGAGGATGATGTTGGCGCCGTAGAGGGGCTCACCCTTGGCCGCGTCGGTGACCCGTCCGGTGATCTTGCCGGTGGTCTGCGCCCAGGCGGTAGTGGTGATGAGCAGAAAGAGCAGGAGCAGGGAGGATTTGCGGAAACCCATGACCTTACCTCACATTCAGGTGAACAAGGAGTGGGAACTGGATTTTATCGCATATGCGGAGCGTCGTCCGGGCGGGATGACGCTCCGGCGGGGCCGTGGTGATTACGGTTGGAGCGGTACACGCGGCCCCTGGAGTGTGCGGCAGCGGGTGAAGAGTCACCGGCTCAGTCGCACTTTGTTTTTTTTGTATAAAAACTTACTGGCGTTAAGCTAAGGATAATTTCAGGAAAAATCAACAGGAAAATCGCCTATTTTGCGCGGTTGGATAGGGGGACAAAAAAAACCGCCCCACACCGGCAGCCGGGATGGGGCGAAAAAATCCATATCAATAGGGCCGGGCCGGTGAAGGCCTGCCGGCCTCATTTGAGCAGAATCATGTTGCCGTGCTGGACCCAGTCGGGGGTGATGATGCGGAAGAAATAGTTGCCCGAGGGCAGATCCTTGGCGTCAAAACGGACAAAATGGCGCCCCGCCTCCTGCCGCCCCGAGGCGAGCTGGACGATCTTCTGGCCGGCCAGATTGAGAATATCGATCGCGACCAGCGTCGATTTCTTCAGCGAGTACTCGATCGTCGTCGAGGGATTGAAAGGATTGGGATAGTTGAAGGCGATCTCCATGATGTCAATCTGGGGCACTTTCGGCTGCGCCACCTCCACCGTCCGCTGCTGGGCGAAGAGCCATCTGGCCAGCTGCGGGAGGGCAAAGGACTCCTGCCAGACCGTATGCCCCTTGCCGACATATTCGGTGTAGAGAAGCGGGGCGTTGTAGGCGACCTTTTCGGTGAGCACGCTGTCAGCCATGCGCGCGGAGGCACCGGAGCGGTAATCGAATTCCGTAAAGACGCAGGCGCGGTCGGAGTGGAGCAGCGCCGCGATCATTTCGCGTGCGCCGCTGACCGGGACCGTCTGATCCTCCTTGCCGTGGAAGACCCAGAGGGGCATATTGCGCAGCGATGCAGCCATGCAGGTATCCGCCCCGCCGCTCATGGGAACCGCCGCAGCGAACCGGCTTGGAAAACGGGTGATGAGATCCCAGGTGGCATAGCCGCCCATGGAGAGGCCGGTGACGTAAAGACGGTCCGTGTTGATGGCGTACTCACTCGACAGGGAATCAAGCAGATCGGTGACGGTTCTCAACTCATCACTGATGCCAACGTTGGCCAGGCTGTAGCTCCCCTTGCTCCAGTCGGTGTTGACCCACTGCCGTTCGGAGGGACACTGCGGCACGACGATGAAACAGGGGTGCTTGGCCTGCAGGGCGCTGTCAGCCCAGACAGTGCCCAGACGGTGGGCCTTGAGGGGCGCCTCGTTATCCAGACCACGTTCACCCGCGCCATGCAAAGCGAGGATGAGCGGATAGGTCCGGCTCGGGTCGTATTTCGCCGGCACGAATAACCGGTAGGGCAGGGTTGTGGCTTTGTATTTGTGGGAACGCTTGAGGAATTTCGCCGCCAACACAGCATCACTTTGGGAAAAAAGAACAGAAGCACTACAGAAAAACCCCACCACCAAAGCCACCCCTAGACGTCTGAATCGTACCATCAATCTTCCTTCAGTGTGTCATCCCGAGAATCTGCAGCAGAAAACGAGCAGCCTGGCTGAAGAGTTAAAAACTGGTCCACTGCATGCGCCGTGTCGAGGACCCTGGGCACGCCCAGAGCGATTCGAACGCTCGACCTACGGATTAGAAGTCCGTTGCTCTATCCAGCTGAGCTATGGGCGCATGTAAACTGCCTACAATTTAGCCATTTCAGGCCAACAAGACAAGCTTTTTTTTACTCTTTCGGCAAATATAGATCTATTTTATGCAGTGGATCACAACAGGTAGAATTTAGCCTCTGGTGTGCAATAAATGGACACTATTTTCATTGCAGCAGCAGGAGGGTGCGCGTGCGCGCCACGCCTCCGGCCTCAAGACGGTAAAGATAGAGCCCGCTGGCGTGACCGGCCCCGTCCCAGGTGAGGGTGTGGGCTCCCGCCGGCCAGCGCCCTTCGGCGAGAACAGCGACCTCCCTCCCGGTCACGGAGAAGAGGCGCAGCGAAACCAGGCTGGATCGCGGCAGGGTGAAACGGATGGTTGTGGAGTGGTTGAAGGGATTGGGATAGTTCTGCAGGAGTGCAGGCTCCTGCGGCTGCGCTCCCTCCGCCCCACCCTCCACGGAGGCGAGGCGCCAGAGATGGTTATCGATCCAGAGGGTGCGTCCGCGGATCCAAGATTTGAGGGCAGCGATTTCCACCTCATAGGAATGGCCGGCTGAGGGCTCGGGCCAGCGTTTGACATCCCGGGACCTGGCTTCAGCGAGGGTATCGGCGATCTGGTCGATGCGCTGGTCAAGATTCTCGGGCAGCAGGATGGCCCGGCTCAGCTCAGCCCAGCGCGTCTTCACTCTGGCGGCGAAATAAGGATCATGGCCCAGGAAATTCCACCAGAAGGGGACTTTGGGCCAGTCGCCGGGATGATAGGTATCGTGATCGATCTCCCACTCATCCACCCGGCCGGCATACTCGGGGTACCAGGCCTTGCCGAAGGTGAGGTTGAAATCCCAGATCGGCCCGGCGATGAGCTTGCCCCCTTTGCTGTCGCGGTCTTTGTGCATGAAAAAGCTGATGCGGTAGGCGTCGATGTTTTTACAGAATTCATTGAGGATGAAGTGGTCAACGAAGGAGGCGACGTCGATGTAGCGGGGATAGCCGAAAGTGGTATCGCCGCGGTTGGGCATGAGCATAACCGACTCAAAGACGTTCATCACCCCCCTCAGATAGTTCTTCTGGGCGGCGACCAGATCGTCCGCCTTGGGATCGTGATATTGATAGTACAGCCCTTGCATGGAGACCCACCCGGCCGTCTGCTCACCCTCCTCCTTGTCGAATTTCCAGATATAGCCGCCGGTGACCGCGTCTCCGCTCACATCACCGCTCTCCAGCTCTGTGACATTGACCCGGTTCTTGTCCTGCTTGATCTTTTCCATGAAGAGATAGACGCCGCGATAGTTGTTGTTGAGCACCAGCTCGCAGTACTTGACGCGGGGGGCGTAAC
>DAOOPF010000068.1:5867-18238 GCA_035388125.1 bacterium
CGGCCGATCTCGTTGGAGATGCGGTAGGCGAGGGTATTGCGCATCAGCGACTGATCGTCGTACGAGGCGTAGAGGATCCAGTCATTCTCCTTCGGCATGCCGAGCAGGGAGACGTTGCGGTTGTCGCCGGAAGAGGTGACCGTCTCGAGGCGGAAGCCCTTCTTGGGATAGGCCATGGAGGAGCTGCCACGCAGCTCGATATCGATCAGGCCGTCATAGTTGTTGGGGGGATCGGTGATGGCGTTGCGTTTGCCCTGGCCGTTATAGATGATCTTCATGCTGGCGCGGATGCGGACCAGGTCGACGATCTCCCTCCCGCCGGTATCGATGATGAGGATGGGCAGATTGGAATCCCGCAGCACCACTCCCGTGGTCTGGGCCGCCAGGGGGTGCAGACCGGCCAGTAAAAAAAAGAGCAGGAGAGCCCGTTGCAGCCTTCGCCCCGACAATAGGCCGGCCCCGGCGGGCAGGGCTCTGTTGATCTCGAATCGCGGCATGATCTGTTCCTGAAATTGGGGCACTGCGCCCCGGGTGATATGAATACCGGCCGCACTGACGATGTTCTCGCTGGAGGGCGGCCTGGTGCGGCCGGCAGGGGGAGGTTTAGAGGGTTCGCGAAGAGTCCCGGACGATCAGCTCCGTCTCGAGCAGAACCCGCTCCTGCGGCAGCAGGACCGGGGATTCGATATTGCGGATAAGGATCTCCGCGGCGCGTCGGCCGATCTCCTTTTGCGGCGCGCGGATTGTCGTCAACGGCACCGGATAGAGCTGGGCGTAATCGATATCATCGTTGCCGATGACCGAGATATCATCAGGCACACGGATATTGAGCTCGCGCAGGGCCGACATCACCGCCAGCGCCTGCTGGTCATTGAAGCAGAGTATCGCGGTAGGATAGTCCGCCCTCGCCAGGCTTTTGAACCAGGTGAGGGTATTGCGATAGCTCTCCTCATGCCGCGAACCGATCGAAATGATCATCTCCCCGGTGAAAGCGAGCGTGCTCTCGCTGAAAGCATAGCGGAAACCCTCAATGCGTTCCTGGGTATGGGAGGATTGCGGGGGGCCGGCAAAATGTACAATGCGGCGGTGACCGCCATCAATGAGGTATTTGACCGCCTGACGGATGGCCTTGAGGTTATCGATGACCACCGCATTAGCCTGAATGCCCTTGACCTCCTCGAGCAGGACAAAGGGGTAGTTGATCATTTTCAGCTTGAAAAGATGTTCGATCTCCGCCTGGCCCTCGACAATCGGGGCAATGATGGCGCCCTTGATATCCTTGGTCGAGAAAAGATGGGTGAACTTTTTTTCGCACTCGTGGTCGTTTTCCGAACTGGTGACGATGACCTGATAACCCCGCTGGATGGCATATTCACGCACGCCGGTGGCGATCGAGGTATAGAAAGGATAGTTCAAATCCTTGATGATGATGCCGATGGAACGGTCTTCGCTGCCGTTTTTCAGGTTCCGGGCCATGCCGCGCGGGCGGAAATTAAGTTCCTTCATGACATCGAGAATGCGTTCGCGCGTATGCGGCTTGACGGAATTCTTGCCGTTGAGTACAGCCGAGACCGTGCCCTTGGAAACCCCGGCCTTGAGGGCAACATCCTCTATGGTTATTCTTTTCATATCATCCCCGGCCTCTGCGGCCGCATGACTCAATCCCAGGAATTGAAACGGTTCGATTTTTATTGATGAATATAATTTTTTTAAAGTGTAAAAACAACTACTTTCTTCCCTGTTTTCAGGAATATTACACCCCGGGCATGGCCGGGGTCCTGCCCGCACAGCGGTTTGTTTTTTGCTTGACTTTTTTGCCCCTCATCCCTATATTTGAATCGGTTCAAATTATTTAACACTCTTTTTGCGAGGCGTTGATGAAAAAGACGAGTCGTTCCACTCCGCTTCTTTGCCTGCTCTGCCTCGCCCTCCTCCTCTCCTGCCGCCATCCACTGCCCCGTCAGGGCGCCGGGGCTACCGGCCTCTACCCGAATCTTCTCTCCGGTCTGCTCGGCATCGAGCAGAACCTCGTCCAGGAGCGAATCGAAAACGCTTTTCAGCAGCTCTTTTACGGCGACGACAGCACCCAGCGCATCTGCTATCCCGCCGGTCCCGATATGGCCTATATTGAGGATATCCTCCACAACGATGTGCGCACCGAGGGCATCTCCTACGGCATGATGATCGCCGTGCAGCTGGACAAGAAGGCCGAGTTCGACCGCCTCTGGAGATGGGCCAAAACCTTTATGCAGCACCAGGAGGGGCCGAGCAAGGGCTTTTTCGCCTGGCACTGCACGCCGGAAGGCGAAAAGCTCAGCGTCAGCGCCGCCTCCGACGGCGAGGAGTGGATCGTCACCGCCCTTTTCTTCGCCTCCCACCGCTGGGGCGACGGCCCCGGCATTCTCAACTACCGGGCTGAAGCCCAGGCCATCCTCGACGCCATGCTCAGCAAGGAGCCCGAGTCCAGCCTCCAGGCGGTCATCACCAACATGTTCAGCCGTGAGCATAAACAGGTGGTCTTTGTGCCCAACGGGGAGGCCGATGGCTTTACCGATCCCTCCTATCATCTGCCCCACTATTACGAGCTCTGGGCGCGCTGGGCGGACAAGGAGAACGAATTCTGGCGCGAAGCTGCAATCATCAGCCGCGCATTTCTCAAAAAAGCGGCCCATCCCGGGACCGGCCTCACCCCCGACTATGCGAACTTTGACGGCACCGCCACCGACGCCCCCTGGGGTGGCGGCCATGACGCCTTCCGCTTCGACGCCTGGCGCACGGCGATGAATGTCGCCGTCGACTGGATCTGGTTTGCCCGCGATGAATGGGCCATCGAACAGTCCAACCGCCTGCTCGACTTCTTCCACTCCGAGGGGCTGGAGCGCTACGCCAACCAGTATACCCTCGACGGCAAGCCGCTCTCCGCCGAGCGCAGCCCCGGCCTGATCGCCATGAACAGCGTCGCCGCGCTGGCGGCGACCACCCCCCTGCGCACTGAATTTGTCCGGGCGGTCTGGGAGCAGCCGGTTCCCGACGGGCCCGGCCGCTACTATGATGGATTGCTCCATATGCTGGCCCTGCTCCAGCTCAGCGGCAATTTCCGGATCTACGCGCCCTGAGACCGCCGGCCGGAACCGGACCGGCCGCTCTCCCGCTTGAGAGGCGCAGGTGCCGCGCATGCTTGAAAAACATACTATCCTCGAGGCCGTCATGATCTTCTCCCCCGCCAAAATCCGTACCTGCCTGATCCTTGCGCTGGCTGCGCTCCTGCCGGCCGGGCTATCGACCGCTGCCGCCACTTACGTCACCGAGACGCCTCAGCCCGGCTCTTTCGTCCTCGCCGAACCGGGCCGCAGCGCTTTCCTGGTGGCGAGCAGCCGGGAGTATCCCGGCGTGCTGCGCGTGGCCGGCCATCTGCAGAAGGATCTGGCCCGGGTGACCGGAACCGCTCCGGAGCTTTTACTCGATGCTCCGCCGGCGGCCGGGGATATCATCCTCATCGGAACGCTCGGCGTCAGCCCCCTGATCGACCGGCTGGCCTCCGAAGGAAAGCTGGACACGGCGGGCCTGGCGGGCCGATGGGAATGTTTTGCCACCCAGATCATTGAAAATCCCCTGCCCGGGGTCCCGCGCGCCCTCGTCATCGCCGGCAGCGACAAACGCGGCACCATCTACGGCCTGTTCGATCTCTCCAGCCAGATCGGGGTTTCGGCCTGGCATTTCTGGAGCGACGTCCCGCCCCCGCAGCGGCAGAAACTCTATGTCTCCCCCGGCCGCCACACCCTGGGCGAGCCCAAAGTCAGATACCGCGGCATCTTCATCAACGACGAAGCCCCCGCCCTCTCGGGCTGGGCCTTTGCCAAATTCGGCGGTTTCAATGCCCGCATGTACGAGCACGTCTTCGAACTGATCCTGCGCATGAAGGGCAACTATCTCTGGCCGGCGATGTGGGGCCGGATGTTCTACGTCGAGGATACCCTCAATCCCAAGCTGGCCGATGAATACGGCATCGTCATCGCCACCTCGCACCATGAACCGATGATGCGCGCCCACGAGGAGTGGGCCCGATTCGGCCGGGGAAAATGGAGCTATGAGTCCAATGAGGAGACCCTGAAAAATTTCTGGCGGGAAGGGATCGAACGCATGGGGGCGTATGAGAGCGTCGTCACCATCGGCATGCGCGGCGACGGCGACGAACCCATGAGCGAAGAGGCCAATATCGCCCTGCTCGAACGCATCGTCAGAGACCAGCGCCAGATCATCGCCGAGGTGACCGGCCAACCGGCCGCAAAAACCCCGCAGGTCTGGGCCCTCTACAAGGAGGTGCAGGAGTATTATGACAAGGGGATGCGGGTGCCCGATGATGTCACCCTCCTCCTCTGCGATGACAACTGGGGCAACATCCGCAAGCTGCCGCGGCCGGGCGAAGCCCCGCGCAGCGGCGGCTATGGCATCTATTACCATTTCGACTATGTCGGCGGCCCGCGCAACTACAAGTGGCTCAATACCAATCAGGTCGCGCGCACCTGGGAACAGATGCACCTCGCCTACGAAATGGGCGCGCGGCGGATCTGGATTGTAAATGTCGGCGATATCAAACCGATGGAACTGCCGACCGAATTCTTTCTCGACTATGCGTGGAACCCCGAAGCCTGGCCGGCCGAGCGCATTCCCCTATACACCCGGCAGTGGGCCGCGCGGCAGTTCGGCGCCGGGCACGCCGCCGAAATCGCCGGCCTGCTCGAAGGCTATACCCGCTTCAACAGCCGGCGCAAGCCCGAGCTGCTCGAGCCCGTCACCTTCAGCCTCAACAATTATGGCGAGTGGGAGAAGGTGGTCTCCGACTATAAAGGGCTGGCGGAGAGAGCGCAGCGCCTCAATGATCTCCTCCCGCCGGCGCAGCGTGACGCCTTTTATCAGCTCGTCCTCCACCCCGTCACCGCCTGCGCCAACCTCTACGAGCTCTATTACACGGTGGCTGTAAACCGGGTTTATGCCAGCCAGGGCCGCGCCGCGACCAACACCCTGGCCGAAAGAGCAGAAGCGCTTTTTGCACGGGATGCCGAGATCAGCGCTTACTACAACCACGAGCTGGCCGGGGGCAAATGGAGCCATATGATGGACCAGACCCACATCGGCTACACCTACTGGCAGCAGCCGGACTCGAACGCGATGCCGGAGGTGAAGCGGAGGAGTGTGCCGGCCGCCGCCGAAATGGGTGTGGCGATCGAAGGTTCCTCCCAGTGGTGGCCCGATTCACAGGGCGAAGCTGTGCTCCCCGAACTCGACCCCTTCATCAAACAGTCGACCCATATCGAGCTCTTCAACCGGGGGCAAGCCCCCTTCAACTACGCCATCCAGCCGGGCAGGAAGTGGCTGCGTCTGAGTGATGAGCGCTCGTTCATCGAGGATGAAAAACGCATCGCCGTCACAGTGGCGTGGGATCAGGTGCCCGCCGGGCGCCACCGGGTCCCCCTCACCATCAGCGGCCCCGGTGGCCGCAGCGTGGTGGTCACGGTACCGCTGTTCAAACCCGCTGAGCCGGAGCCCATGCTCGCCGGGCTCTTTCTCGAGTCCGGCAGCGCAGTCGCCATCGAGGCGGAGCACTACACCCGTGCTCTGAACAGCGGGACGATCCATTGGCAGAACATCCCCGAACTGGGCCGCACCCTCTCCGGGATGACTCCGTTTCCGGTCACCGCGCCGGCGGCAGCGCCGGGCGGGGAGAGCCCGCGCCTGGAGTATCTGCTCCATCTCTTCAGCAGTGGCAAAGTGACTGTCAAGGCCATGCTCTCGCCGACGCTCGATTATCACCACGCCGGGGGGCTGCGCTTCGCCGTCTCCTTCAATGACGAGACCCCGCAGATCGTCGATATGCACAAGGGCATGGATTGGGAAAAATGGGTGGGCGACAACATCGTGGTCAAATCCACGACCCATACCATTGCCAGAGCGGGGCTGCAGGTGCTCAAGTTCTGGGCGGTCGATCCGGGGGTCGTGCTGCAGCGGCTGGTGGTCGAAACCGGCGAAGCCAGGGCCTCCTATCTGGGGCCGCCCGAGACCTTTGTGCGCAGAGAACTCACCGCTGTGCACAATCCGATCCTCAGCGGTTTTTATCCCGATCCGAGCATCTGCCGGGTCGGCGAATATTATTATCTGGTCACCTCCTCTTTCGCCTATTTTCCCGGCATTCCGATCTTCAAAAGCCGGGACCTGGTCAACTGGCAGCAGATCGGCCATGTTTTGGATCGTCCGGATCAGCTCGACCTTGAAGGACACGGAGTCTCGCGCGGGCTCTTCGCACCGGCCATCCGTCATCATGACGGCTGCTTTTATGTGGTCTGCACACTGGTCGACCGCGGCGGCAATTTCGTCGTCACCGCCCCCGCGGCGGAGGGTCCCTGGAGCAATCCGGTCTGGCTGCCGGAGGTGGACGGGATCGATCCCTCTCTCTTCTTCGACGAGGACGGGCAAGCCTGGCTCGTCTACAACAGCATTGCGCCGCAGGGCAAGCCCCTTTATGACGGCCATCGCACCATCCGCCTGCGCGCCTTCGACTGCGGCAAGCTGCAGGTCACCGGCGAGGAAAAGATCCTCGTCAATGGCGGGGTCGACCTGAGCCAAAAACCGGTCTGGATCGAGGCTCCGCACCTCTTCCGCAGGGAGGGCTGGTACTATCTCATCGCCGCCGAGGGGGGCACGGCCGAGAACCACTCCGTGGTGGTATTCCGCAGCCGGCAAATCGACGGTCCCTATCTGCCGTGGCAGAAAAATCCGATTCTGACCCAGCGTCATCTCGATCCGGGCCGGCCCTCGCCGGTCACCAGCACCGGCCATGCCGATTTTGTCGAGACGCCGGCGGGCGATTGGTGGGCCGTTTTTCTCGGCTGCCGGCCCTATCCTCCGGTGGAGCAGAATTATTACAATACCGGGCGTGAGACCTTCCTGGCGCCGGTGCGCTGGAGCGAGGAGTGGCCGGTCATCAATCCTGACCATGCCGAAGTACAGCCCACCTATCCCGCCCCCCTGCCCACAGTGCCGGCCTGGTCCCCCTTCCCGGCGAGCGGCCATTTCCCACTCCGTGACGAATTCGATGCCGGCTTGCTCGCCCCCACCTGGCAGTTTCTGCGCACGCCGCAGCAGCCGTGGCACGCATTGAGCGGCGGAACCCTGCAGATCCGGCTGATGCCTGAGACCCTGTCGGGCACGGGCCATCCCGCCTTTCTCGGCCACCGCCAGCAGCACGCCTTCTGCACGGCCTCAACCGCGCTGACCTTCGAGCCCAGGGCGGAGAACGAAAAAGCGGGCCTGACCATCTTTCAGAACGAGAGCCACTACTACTTTCTCTGCCTCGCTCTGGAAAAGGAAAAACCGGCGCTTCAGCTCTGGAAATCCACCGACTCGAAAACGCCGGCACGCTCGCTGCTCCTGCTCAAATCGATCCCGCTCAAAAGGTCGGCCTTCAACGGCGAGTTCGGTTTGAGGATCACCGCCGCCGGCGGCAGCTACGCTTTTTACTATGCAGAAAAAAGAGGGAAGTGGAAACTGCTGCTCGACCGGGTCGATGGACCTTTCCTGAGCACCCGCATCGCCGGCGGATTTGTCGGCTCATTCTTCGCCCTCCACGCGACCTCTCTCGGCCAGAGCAGCGGCAGCAGCGCCATCTATCACTGGTTTGAATACAGCAAAAACTGAAGCAAATGGAAAGGAATTGAGCCATGACGGATCAACAATGGGAAATTGTCCAGCGGGTCATCAGGGGCGAGCGCGTCGATCCCCTGCCGGTGGGCTTTATCATCGACTGCCCCTGGCTGCCGAACTGGTACGGCATCCGCATCCTCGATTATTTTTCCAACGACGAGCTCTGGCTCAAAGCCAACCTCAAGGCACTTGCTGATTTTCCGGAAGTGATCTTTTTGCCCGGATTCTGGTCCGAATTCGGCATGTGCACCGAGCCCTCCGCCTTTGGCGCGCGCACCTACTTCCCGGCCAACGAATTTCCCCACGCACATCGTGTGATCCGCTCAACGGCCGAAATCGATGACCTGCCGCTGCCCGATCCCGCCACTGATGGCCTCCTCCCCTTCGTGCTCAACCGGCTCAGGCTCGCCCAGCCGGCCATCGAGAGCGCCGGCCACAAGATCCGCTTCGCCGTCGCGCGCGGTCCGCTCAACATCGCCAGTTACCTGATGGGCTCAACCGAGTTCCTCATGGCGATGATGCTCGAGCCCGAAAAGGCCGAAGCCCTGATGAAAAAAATCACCGCTTTCCTCAAGTCGTGGCTGCTCCTGCAGATGAAGACCTTCCCCTCCATTGACGGCATTTTCCTCCTCGATGATATCATCGGCTTCATCGGCGAGAAGGAGTTCAGGACCTTCGGACTGCCCTACTTCAAGGAACTCTATGCCCTGCCGGTCTCGGTCAAATTTCTCCACAACGACGCCCCCTGCAAGGTTTCGGCCCCCTTCCTGCCGGAGATCGGCGTCAACCTCTTCAACATGGGTTTTGATATCACCCTCGACACTCTCAAGGAGCTGACCGGAAACCGGGTGACCCTGCTTGGCAACCTGCCCCCGCGCGACGTGCTGGCGGCCGGGACACCGGAGAGCGTGGAAACGGCCACCCGGGAGCTCGCGGCCTCCCTCCAGGATAACAGCCGGATCATTCTCTCCTGCGGCGGAGGGATGCCCCCCGGAGTAAGTTCGGCCAACATCGCGGCCTTTGTGCGGGCGGCGCAGGGCCGCGGCTGACAAGGCGGGATACAGAGGGAGAACACCCCTGCGCCACATCGGCCTTCGGCAGAACATTGCACTGCATTTTTATCTTTTTTTTGCTTGACTTTGAAATGGCTACTATTTATATTTGAAACGGTTCAATCAAATCAAAACCCGTTAAATTGTCCGCCACTCGCCTTTCATCATACCGTAGAGAGCTCGCCATGGACAGTCACAAAAGGGGCGCCGCTGCACCCGCCGCCCCGGCCCCGTCAGCGCATCACCCTGAATATAAAAATCCGCAGCTCCCGATCGAGCAGCGGGTGGCCGATCTCCTCGGCCGCATGACTCTCGAGGAGAAGGTAGCCCAGATGATCAGCCTCTGGCGATTGCGCGAGCATATCTTCAAACCCGGCACAACCGAGATCGACACCGACGGAATGGAACGTTACTGCGGCCACGGCATGGGACAGATCGCGCGGCCGAGCGATCTCACCGGCGGCCTCGCACCCGAAGCCCTCGCCGAGGTAAGCAACAAACTGCAGAAATTTTTCATTGAGAAGACCCGACTCGGCATTCCGGTGATCTTTCACGAAGAGTGTCTGCATGGACTCGCCGCCAAAAATGCCACCAGCTATCCCCAGCCTATCGGCCTTGCCTCCACCTTCGATCCCGAACTCGTCCAGGAAATCTACAGCGCCATCGCCTCCGACGCCCGCAGCCGGGGAACCCACCTCGCCCTGACGCCGGTCATCGATGTCATGCGCGAGCCGCGCTGGGGCCGTGCCGAGGAGACCTTTGGTGAAGACCCCTATGTAGCCGCCCGCATGGGCATCGCGGCGGTGAAGGGATTGCAGGGAGACGGCGAGTTCAAGGACAAGGAGCACCTCCTCGCCACCCTCAAGCACTTCACCGGTCACGGCGAACCCGAGTCCGGCTCGAATATCGGCCCGGCCAATATTTCAGAGCGCGTCCTGCGCGATATCTTTTTCTATCCCTTCCGGCAGGTGATCAAGCAGGCCGACCCGGCCGCGATCATGCCCTCTTACAACGAGATCGACGGCATCCCCTCCCATGCCAATGCCTGGCTGCTGCAGCGCGTCCTGCGCGAGGAGTATGGCTACACCGGCATGCTGGTCTCCGACTATTGCGCCATCACCGAGCTCCACTACAAGGAGGACACGGTCGGCTACGGACTGGCGGAGAACAAGAGCGAAGCGGCCCTGCTCGCCGTTCAGGCCGGGGTCAATATTGAGCTGCCTGACGGCGACTGCTATCCCCTTCTGGTTGAGCTGGTCCGTTCGGGACGGCTCGAGGAGAAGGTCATCGACGGCCTGGTGCGTCCGCTTCTCTATTACAAATTCAAACTTGGCCTCTTTGAGGAGCCCTATGTCGATCCCGCGCTGATCCGGAATGAGCAGCGGCTGGTGCGCGAGCGCAGCCTCGCCCTGCGCGCGGCCCAGGAGACCATGATCCTGCTCAAGAACGAGGGCGACATCCTGCCGCTCGATCCGGCCAAAGCCGGCACCATCGCCGTCATAGGCCCCAACGCCGACCGCAGGATGCTCGGCGGCTACAGCGGGCAGCCCAAATATTACCGTTCGGTGCTTGAGGGGATCATTGAAAAGGCGGGCAAATCCGCTCGCATCCTCTACAGCGAGGGGTGCAAGATCACGGTGGGCGGCTCCTGGAATCAGGACGAGATCGTCCTGCCCGATGCGGAGGAGAACCGCCAGGCCATCGCGGAAGCCGCACTTGTCGCGGCGCAGGCGGATGTGGTCATCCTGGTGTTGGGCGGCAATGAACAGACATCGCGCGAGGCGTGGGCGAAAAACCACCTCGGCGACCGGACCAGCCTTGAGCTGCCCGGGCAACAGAACGAACTGGTGCAGGCGATCCTCAAGACCGGCAAGCCGGTCGTTCTCTTTCTCATCAATGGCCGGCCCAATTCCATCACCGCCATCGAGAGCGGGATCGCCGCCATCGTGGAGTGCTGGTATCTGGGCCAGGAAACCGGGTACGCGGTCGCCGATGTGCTCTTCGGCGATTACAATCCCGGCGGCAAGCTGCCGGTGACCATACCCCGCTCCGTCGGTCACATTCCCTGTTTCTACAACCACAAACCCTCCGCCCGCCGCGGCTACGTTTTCGATGACATCACGCCCCTCTACCCCTTCGGTTTCGGCAAGAGCTACACCACCTTCGCCATCAGCAAGGTCCGTCTGGAAAAGGCGGTCATCGGCATGGGTGAATCGACGCGGGTGATGGCCGAGGTCAGGAACACCGGCAAGCGATCGGGCTCCGAGGTCGTTCAGATGTATATCCGCGACTCGATCAGCTCCGTGAGCCGGCCGGTTAAGGAGCTGCGGGGATTCCGCAGGGTCCATCTGGCCCCGGGGGAAACAAAGCAGGTAGAGCTGGAGATCACGCCCGATGATCTCGCCTTCACGACCATCGCCATGGAACACAAGGTCGAACCGGGCCAGTTCGAAATCATGGTGGGCAGCTCCTCGCGCGACGAGGATCTGACCCGGCTCATCCTCCAGGTCCGGGAGAGCAACTGATGCACATCTTTGGGGCACATTAATTCTCATCGGAGAGAAAAGAGAGCAAGCATGAAGAAGGATCAGATCGACAGACTGCCGTTGTCCGAAAAGATCGGCTACGGCTTTGCCGACGCCTCGGCGAACTTTGTTTTTCAGATCATGGTGATGTTCCAGGTCGGCTTTTACACCGACGTCTTCGGCATCACCGCCGCAGCCGCCGGTACCCTACTCCTGGTTGGCCGCTTCTGGGACGCCATCTTTGATCCCATTATGGGCACGATCGCGGACCGGACCAACACCCGCTGGGGCAAATTCAGGCCCTGGCTGCTCTGGACCGCCATCCCCTTCTCCCTGCTCTTCTTTCTGACCTTCACCACGCCCAACTTTTCGCCAGGCGGAAAGCTCATCTACGCCTATGTCACCTACATCCTGCTGATGACCGTTTACTCGATGAACAACACCCCCTACTCGGCCCTCAACGGCGTGATGACGGGGGATGTCAATGAGCGGACGAGTCTCTCCTCCTGGCGCTTCATCTTCGCCCAGTCGGCCACAATCCTGGTCCAGGGTTTTCTCCTGCTCATGGTAGCCTCTCTGGGCCGCGGCAGCGCGCAGCAGGGGTGGTCAAAGAGCATCGGCATCCTCTCACTCCTCAGCATCATCTTTTTCATCATCACCTTTCTGAGCGTCAAGGAGCGCATCAAGCCGGCCCCCGGCCAGAAGGCCTCCTTCAAGGAGGACCTCACCGGTCTGCTCCATAACGGCCCCTGGCTGTCGATGTTTATGCTCACTCTCTTCGTCTTCATCACCCTGGCCCTCTGGGGCAGCGCCATGTATTATTATTTCAGTTACTTTATCAGCAAAGAGTCTCTCTTCACCTTCCTGCAGTCACTCGGCATGGCGGCCTCACCCGCCGCTGACGGCACCGTGATCATGAACGGGTGGCAGAAATTTCTCAATGCCATCGGCCTTTTGGCCAAGCCGGACATGAGCAATGCGAGGATCATCGGCTTCAGCCTCTTCAATATGGTCGGCACGATCATCAGCCTGATTGGCATCATCTTCTCGATGCGGCTTACCATCCTCTTCAGCAAAAAGTCGGTCTTTCTCGTTG
>DAOOPF010000069.1:0-18146 GCA_035388125.1 bacterium
TGTGGTTGAGCCAGTCGTTGACGCTCTTGTCGGTGGACTGGTAGAGGATGGTGCGGTTGCCGAGGGCGCGGGGACCGTACTCCATGCGGCCGTCGAAACGGGCGACAACAGAGCTCTTGTTGAGCAGGTCGGCGATCACCGGGGCGATATGGTCGTGCCAGGTGTACTGCAGTCCCGCCTTTTTCAGCTCGGCCTCGATCTCGGCGTCGGTGTAGGAGGGCCCCAGATAGACATCATCCAGCTTCGGCATGGTCTTGATCTCGGGCCAGCCCATGCTCTGGTAAAAAGTGTGCAGCGCCGCGCCGGCGGGGATGCCGTTGTCGCCCATGGCCGGGAAGATAAAGACCGATTGGGCGTTGGGCAGTTCGGCGACCGCCTGGTTGACGCGGACATTGGCGAAGACGCCGCCCGCCATCACCACATCGATGGGGCCGGTCTTTTGCAGATACTGGTCCACGTACCGGGCGACGACGCGCTCGGTCAGGACCTGCACCCCGGCGGCGACATCGGCCGGAGTGAAGGTTTCGAACTCTTTGGGCAGGGCCGCGCGGAATTTGTCGTAATTGGTGCGGTGGGGATAGGCGTGCTGATACTGCTCTTCGGCCAGGTAGTAGCGGAACTCGCCGTTCTCAAAACCGAACATCTTTTCAAACTGCTCCGCGACATGGTCATAGCGGCCGTGGGCGGCGAGGCCGGTGATCTTGCCCTCATGCCGCATCGGCTTGTAGCCCAGGTACCAGGTGATAAAATTGTAAAAGAGGCCGGGACTGTGGTAGCTGCTGATGCTCTTGAGATGGGTCAGCCTGCCCTCTTCACCGAGCCAGATCTGGCCGCACTGGCCGTCGCCCTGGCCGTCGAGGGTGACGATGAGGGCGCGGGTCCGGCCGGACGAATAATAGGCGGCCGCAGCGTGCGAGCGGTGGTGGTCGACGAATTCGACCGGCTTGTCCCCCAGGCCCACTTTGGCGAGCAGCTTCTTGACCCGGTTGATGCGGAACTGATTGTAAAAATAGGGATACCAGAGCCAGTACTTGTCCCAGGTGATGCTCTTGCTGAAAAGGCTGGCCATAATCCATTTACTATTCTTCTGCACCTTGAAGAGGTCATGATGAATATAAGACTGCATCTCGGCCGCCGGCATGATGCCGATCGCAATCTTGTCGATGTTTTCCGGCCTCGAGTTGGTCATTTTCAAAACCATTTCCAGGCTGAGGATCGGCTCGCCGTCCTCGTTGCCGTTATGGAGTTTGATTCGCGAAAGCCGCTCCTCCTCCACGGCAGCCAGTATCTTGCCGTCCTCGACAACGGCACTGCCTGCGTTGTGATCATCATAGATACCGAGAATGCGCATTCCTCTCTCCTTGTTACGCGTTGAATGGGACTCGATTAAATCCGCTTAAAAGGTGCCCTGCATGCCCGGCATCCGCCGCGCCGCAATGGCCGCCTGCTGTTCCTGAAGGGCTTTTTTGCGCGCGGCCAGCTGCGCCCGCACCCGCGGGTCCGCCAGCATCCGGTTGCGATAATGCTCCATCTTGGCCGCCACCAGGGTGATTGCGTAAACCATCCAGATATGGTTCTTTACATAAAGATTGCGATAGTCCGGTGAGGGCAGCATCGCGATCGCAAAAGCGATGATGCCCGTGACCGCAGCGGAAGAGATGTGGTAGATAAACTGATCCGTGCTCCGCCGGGTCTGAAAACCGATAAAAAGAAAGATGAGAATGAGGGCGATGAAGAGCAGGCCGCCCGGATAACCCAGTTCCGCCGCCACCAGCAGATAAGAGCAGTGCACGATCTGCAGACCGGCGGTCTCCTTGTTGACAAATTCCTTGTAGTTGTTCAGCCCCACCCCCGTGACGGGGTGATCGTTGATGATACGCCAGGCATCGAGGGCCAGACTCTTCCGGCTCGATGAATGGTCACCCATCATCGACTTTTCCGAATCGCTGAAGCGTTCGACGATGATCGTGCCGTAGCGCGCGGCGCCGATCAGGGCGACCACGGCGATCACCGCCAGCAGCCCGCGCGCCTTTTTGGTCAGGGCCTTGCCCCGGACAAAATCAAGTCCGAACATGATGATCATCGCCCCGGCGAATCCCAGCCAGTTGGCACGGTTCATGGTGGCGTAGAGAGCGATCACTCCGAAAAAAAAGGCCGCCACGTAGAGCGGATGAAACCTGGGCCGCAGGTAAACCGCCATACGGAAGATCACGACCGACATCAGCGAAAAATAGAAACCCGCCACACTGGGATGGACGAAAGTTCCGCGCGCCTGCCAGTCCCCCGGCTGCTCGCCCAGGAAGTAGAGCCCCACCGGACCGCGCAGCCACTGGTGAATGGCCACAGAGCCCTGAAAAAAGAGACCCAGGGCAAACCCCAGAAAGAGATACTGCAGATCCTCCTTGGTATTGACAAAGTTGATGATCGCCAGAAAGATCAGCAGGGTGCGCAGATTGGCCGCCAGCTCCTGGCTGACAAAGGGGACATTGGGCGCGAAAAAAAGCCCGACCGCCGACCAGGCGAAAAAAGCGTAGGTGAGCGCCATCGAGATCCCGGCCAGCGGCGCCGGACTGATCCGCTTGCGGCCCATGATGTAGAGCAGAAGCAGCGGAAAATCCATGACCAGAATAAGGTCGGGCCCGAAAATGATATCCTGAATGCTCTCGAAGGTGATCCCCTGCGCCACCGTCGCGCAAAAGGTGAAGAGGATCAGGACGTATTTAAAATTTTTCTGCACCGCGCCTCCCGCCAGAAATCAGGCCGCAGCCCTCCCACACAGCAAAAGCGGCAAAAAAGATCAGCAGGGGAAGCACCGGAATGCGGTAGCGCGGCACCACCAGCATCACGACATGCAGCGCCATGTAATAGCCCAGCACAAGGTGGATAAAGGCAAGCTCGCGCCATCTCCTGCGGCTCAGCCAGACCCCGGCGCAGAAAAGCAGCAGAATGGGGTAATAGCTGAGGGCGAGAACGAGCTGCACCAGCCCGCCGCCCTCGCGTTTCATCCCGCTGGGGGCGCCCTCGTAGACCCAGAACCAGAAGCGGAAGAATTTCTTGACCCCGAGTCCGGCCGCCGCCAGCAGGTCCGCCTTTATATGCTTCAATGCCTCTCCGGTCAGCAGCTCATCGCGGTCGACCTGGTTGAGGCCGGCCGTCATGCTGTCCATCACGGCCATGGTCTTATCGTAACTGTAGCGTCCGTCATGCGGCCGGTAGTTGCCGGTCCAGAGCACATCCCCCGACCCCACGGCGATCGGCACGGCAGCGCCGAAGGTGTGATAGTTGCGCATGGTCCAGGGCACGATCGGCAGCGCGAAGAAGAGGGCGTAGAGCAGCGTATGCCGGAGCGACGGCAGCACTCCCCGGCGGCGCAGCAGAAAAGCCAGCAGCAGGACAAGCGGCAGCAGCATGGTCACGCCCCGGGTCAGGGTCGCCAGACCGCCGGCCAGACCGGCAAGAGCCAGAGCACCCGCTGAAGGTTGTTCCAGAGCGCGCATCGCCAGCCAGATGGCGAGCAGAAAAAGAAAGATGAAGAAACTCTCGGTGTATAGATAGGTGTTGATGACCATCAGCTCCGGCAAGAAGAGCACAAGAACAAAGGCGATCAGACCGGGCATCCGGCCGAAACGGGCGCGGGTGATGAGCCAGGCCAGAAAGGCGGAGGCAACACCGAAGAGCACCTGCAGCAGCTCGACCAGCAGGGGATGAACCCCCGCCACCCGGTAGACCGCCGCGAGGAAAAAAGGATAGAGCGGCGCCACAAAAAGAGTCGGATTGATCCCGTCCTGGCTGAACCCCCTCCCCGCCAGCAGATTCGTCGCAATGCTGTGGTAGGTGCTGCTGTCCAGCGAGGCCACCCCGCCGATGTGCTGCGTCATCAGCACCAGCACCAGCCGCACGGCCAGCCCGGCCGCGCCGATGATCCAGAGCAGACGCGTGACCATCTCCGGACGCCCGATTTCTTCCAGCCATCGCTTCACGGAAGCGGCTTCTCCTCATTGACCCGGTAGAGTTCGACTACGGGACTGATCTGCAGATCGTTGCCGGGCTCCATGCGCACAATCAGTTCGCAGTTCTCCCGGACCCAGTTATAAAAAAGCTCGCGCTGCTCCACCCGCTCCGGATAACGCTGGCGCGAAAGAGGCCACTCATAGCGGGCCCGGGTGAAGCTGTCGAGCACAAGGTACTCGATCCCCTGCTCCTGAACATAGGCGCGCGCGTCGTGATCGCTGGTGCGCTGCTTGCCATGGGCGAACATCTTGGGGACCACACCGTAGAGCGTGTAGATCTTGCGGTAATCCGGCGAACGGCGGATGACCTCCAGGTTCAGGTCCAGGCTGCTCAGCAGCGGAGGGGCAAATTCTTCCGTGCCGATGCGGCTGCGCTCCGGCAGGTTGAGCTCGATCCACTCCTTCATCCGGGTTCTTGTATCAACTTGATACAGGGCGAGGTCGTAACGCAGGCTCTTGACGAGCTGGGGCGCGATCGCGATAGTAAAAATGATAATGTTAAATATCAATAAATTACGCTTCTCTTTAAGCCTGGCCGTGCAGGCGGCCAGGAGTTCAGCGGCTATCAGCAGCAAAAATGGCACCAAAGGCAGCAGATGGCGCATCGCTTTATAGTTCATCTGGCCGATCACGGCATACATCAGCAGCGGAAAGATGAGGATGAGGATATCCTCCCGCCGGCGGCGCCAGAGCAGATAGAGGATACCGAGGATGAAGAGCAGGGTCACGCCCCAGCCCAGGCTGGCGGGAAAGGTGTTGTCGTAGAAAAAGCCGTAGCCGGGCGAATGGTCGCCGGTGAAATAGGAGAAAAAGCTCCCGCCCGAACCGAGTTTGCCGGTCTGTTCGAACTCGGCGGTGCCGGCGACGCTCGCCCAGAAGCGGCCGGGATCGACGAGGGGCAGGGGGCAGGCGATCAGAAAGGCGGTGATGGTGGCGAGGCCGGTCAGCCAGATGCGGCGGTCGAGCAGCGCCTTGAGGAACCCGGGCCGGGCCGGGCCGCCCGCCGCGGCGCTCTCCTGACCGGGGGCGAGAAAGTGGGCGGCGACGATGGGCAGAAGGATGAGGCCGGCGTTATATTTGGTCGCCACCGCCAGACCGGCGAACAGGGCGGCGCCCATATAGTCGCGCAGCCTGCCGCCGCGGAAAATACGGATGCTGAAGTAAAAAGAGAGGGTCGTCAGCAAGGTGAGCAGGATATCGACGGTGCCGAAATGGGAATTCTTGACCGGCAGAAAAGTCACCGCCCAGAAAGCGGCGGCCCAGAGCCCGGTCCGGCGGCTGTAGAGGCGCTTGCCGGCCGCGTAGATGACGAAAATGGTCATCACCCCCGCCAGCAGCGAGAGCCAGCGCCCGACCATGTGAAAATGGAAAGGATGAAGATAGTAATAGACCTTGACGGCGGCCAGCGAGGTGGCCGTTCCGCTCACCATCAGCCAGAGAATATAGGGGAGAAAGGCGGCCGCCAGGACGAAAGCGTAGAGGGGTGGATAGCCCCGGAGCAGAAAGAAAGTCTCTCTGGACCAGGCGGTATAGTCGAGCAGATTGCCGGCATGGTAGACCAGCTTCATCTCGTCGGGATGGTAGCGGAAGGGGTCGCCGAAGCCGAGCCCGAGCAGGCGCAGGATGAATCCCGCTCCAGCCACGAGCAGCAGCAGGCGGTTTTCTTCCCACCATTTCCGCCGCTCCGTTTTGATCAAATTTTCCAAATCATCCTGCCACTTTTTTAAATAGCGCTTCATAATCTGAGGTCACCTTATCCCAGGAGTAGCGGTCGTGGACGCGCTCCCGGACGATCTGACGGTAACGGGCCACCTCGAGGGGATGATCGAGCAGGTACTGGAGCTGGCCGCGCAGCGAATCCCCCTCCCGGGTGGTGAAATAGCAGCCGGCCTTGCCCAGCACCTCGTGGTGTTCGGGCACGTCGTTGGCGAGGACGCAGTTGCCGTAGCCCATCCCCTCGAGCAGGGCGGGATGGGTGCCGCCCACCTCTGTGGCCTGTACATAGCAGTAGGCGTGCGATTGCAGCTCGCGGTAGCCCTGCCCGAAGACGTAGCCGGTGAAGATGATGCGCGGATCCTGCGTGGCGCGCAGGCCGGCGATATAGTCGCTGGCGTAGGGGGCATCGCCGACCATGACCAGTTTCTTGCTGGTTTTAACTTTTTCAAAGGCCTCAACCACGCGATGGGCGTTGTTCTCCGGTTCCATCCGGCTGACGTAGAGCACATACTCGCGCTCCTCCAGCCCGAAGCGGTCGAGGGTCTCCCGGCTCTTGACCGGCGTCTCCGGAGCCCCATAGGGGATATAGGTCGATTCTTTCTGAAACCGCTCCAGATAATAGCTTTGCACTTCGCGGGCGTCCGAGACCACGGCCGTGGGAGTGAAGGTGGCCAGATACTCGGAGATCCGGTAAAAGGCCTTGCCCGCCCGGTTCCATTTCTGCCGTTTCCACTCCAGGCCGTCGACGTTCAACACCACCGGTTTTCCCGTCAGCCGCGGCACGATACAAAAAGCCGCGTTGGCGCTGTTGCAGATAAAAACGACATCATAGGGAATGAAAAAACTGTAGAGGGTGCAGATCAGGGTATGGGCCACGGTATCGAGATATTTATGGCTGATGGTCGGCAGTATCCTGATCCTCACCCCCTTGTAAAAGGGTTCGCGATAGTCGATGATGTTGCTGCGGCCGTACACCGTGACCTCATGACCGCGCTCCGCCAGCCGCGGCGCCATCTGTTCGATAAAAGTCTCGAAGCCGCCATAGTTGGCCGGAATGCCGCGGATGCCCATGATGGCGATTTTCATGGCCGCACCTCCCGCGCGCCCGGCTCCGCAGCGCTCAGCAGCTGCCCCGGCCCGCCGCAGCCACTTTCGGCCAGCTCGGGGTCGGGAAGCGCAGGGTACTCCTGCAGCCGCCAGATCTCGACCGTCCACCGCGAGCCGCAGACCGTCCCCACCCGGTAATAGCGCTCCTGAACGACCGCCTCGATGGCGGGCCAGTAGCGGCTGAATTTCTTCTGCGTATAGCCGTCGAGGATGATAAAGGCGGGGGGATCAGCGCTGAGCCGCTCCTCCAGCCCGGAATCGTATTTCATGAAAAAAACCGTCGGATGCGAAACCCCCGCAAAAGGCTGCATCCCCGCGGCGTAGGTCCAGACCATCGCCCCGCTCAGAACCACATCCTCCGGCTTGCCCTCCTTGCGCAGAATGATCTCCACTTTTTCCAGGGTGCGCGGAGACCAGACGCACTCGTATTGGGGCGTGATCAGCCGGCCGGACCAGGCGGCGCTGATGAAGAGGGCCGCTGCGGCCAACAGCAAGGCCGGCTGGAGCCGCCCGCTGCCGCGCCACATGCTCCACCCCGCCATCAGGGCGGCGAAAAGCAACCCCGCGCAGATGACCAAATGCCAGTGGAGCGGGAGCTGCCAGGTGAAGCGAAAAAGGAGAAAGACCACGCCGTAAACCGCGGTCCAGAGCAGAAGAGGCCGGAAGCGGGCGGCGGACTCCTTCTCCGCCGGCAGCCAGGCGGCGCCGAGCAGCAGCAGGGCCGGCAGGGCCTCGAGAAAATACTGGGTGTAAAAGCCGCGCGAAGCCGACTGGAAGGCGTAGGCCAGCAGCAAAATTACCAGCCAGATCCAGAGGAAAAGCCGAAAGGGCTCCTTCACCCGGCCGCGCCGCCGCAGGCTCAACAGCGCCGCAGCGATGACCGGAAGCGCAAAGAGAATCGCATCGCGCCAGGCGCCCAGGGTGTAGGCCGGGTCCTGGTCGAGAATGCGAAAACCCGTGCTGTCGACCACCCGCTGCTGCGCGGGCAGGATGCCGAGGGTATGGGCGAGGCGGTTCCAGACCAGATTGAGGGGATTGATCTGCGAAAAGAGGAGCTCGCGCCCCCCGAGGGGACCCCAGTACCAGGCCGCCACCAGCAGGCAGAGGCCCAGATAACCGGCTGCATAGAGAGCCAGATTCCGCCAGCGCGACCCGGCCGCGGCTTCCCTCTGCAGGAGCAGGAAAATTCCGGTTGCGAGCGGCATATAGAGGGTCGACTGGCGCACATAGTAGGCCAGCGCCGCCATGATGCCGCTCAGGATGAAAAAGCTCCACATACCCTTCTCCTGCAGCGCACGCAGAAGGAACCAGGCGCTGAGCAGGCTCAGCAGCACGGCCGGCATCTCGGTCTTGACCACGGTCGACCAGATCAGGGAGAAGGGGAGAAAAAGATAGACCACCGCGGCCAGCCAGCCCCGCAGCGGATCGTAAAGCCGCGCTCCGATCCGGTAGATGAGCCAGCCGATGGCGAGGGAGGCCAGGAGCGGCATGAGCCGGCCTGCCGTGAGCGAAACGCCGAAGAGCTTGATGAAAAAGCCGAGCAGATAGGCATAGAAGGGCTGACGCGAGCCGTAATCGATGACCGGATGGAGCCCCTGCCAGATCAGCCGGCCGTCGAGCAGGTGGGCCCCCTCGTCCGGATTGATCCAGCGCACCGTCATCAGCAGGAGGCGCAGCGCGGCCGCGGCCGCGAGGGTGAGCAGCATGAGCAAAGCGGGCCGCTCCGCCAGCCCTCTCCAGAGTGTATGGAATGCACGTGTCATTCTGCCGGCCACCGCCTTCTCCTAATCCTGGAACTGGTTGATGGTTTCAGCGACATAGCGCACTTCTTCGTCGCTCAGCTCCGGATAGATCGGCAGCGAGAGCACCTCGGCGGCGCACTGTTCCGCGACCGGATAGCTTCCCGCGGGCACACCCGGATCCTTGTAGGCGTTCTGCAGATGACAGGGGACGGGGTAATGGATCTGCGTCCCGATCCCGTGGTCGGCCAGATGGCGGCGGAGGGCGTCGCGCGCCTGACAGCGCACCACATAGAGGTGAAAGACATGCCCGCTCCCCTCCTGCTGCCGGGGCAGGCGGACAGCGGGATGGCTGATGGCGTTGGAATAGAGCGCGGCGATCTCGCGGCGGCGCCGGTTCCAGCTCTCGAGATGGGGCAGCTGGGCCGAGAGGATGGCGGCCTGCATCTCGTCGAGGCGGCTGTTAAAGCCCTTGATCTCGTGATAGTAACGCTCAAGCTGGCCATAGTTGCGCAGCAGCACGATCTGCTCGGCCCGCTGGTCGTCATCGGTGACCACCATGCCGCCGTCGCCAAAGGCGCCGAGATTTTTACTCGGATAAAAACTGAAGCAGCCGTACGCGCCGAAAGTGCCCGTCCGCTTGCCCCGGTAAACCGCGCCGTGAGCCTGGCAGGCATCCTCGATCACCGCCAGGTTGTGGCGCCCGGCGACGGCCATCACCTCATCCATCCGGCAGCAGTTGCCGTAGAGATGGACCGGGATGATGGCCCGCGTGCGTGCGCTGATTTTTTGCTCGATGAGGTCCGGGTCGATGCAGAAAGAGTCGGGATCGACGTCGACCAGCACCGGCGTGGCTCCGGCGAAAGAGATCGCCGAGAGCGTCGGAACGGCGGTGTTGGGGACGGTGATCACCTCATCGCCCGGCTGCACTCCGCTGGCGACCAGGGCGAGGTGGATCGCCTCGGTGCCCGAGCCCACGCCGATGGCGTGACGCACACCGATATGCGCTGCAAAGGCCTCCTCAAAGGCGCGCAGCTCGCTGCCGAGGACAAACCAGCCGCTGGCCAGAACCCGGTTCACGGCGGCATCGATCTCACTTTTTATCGCCAGGTAATGCCTGGTCAGATCACCGAATGGTACCTGCATGGTCACTTCCATACTATTTATAGTCGTTGAGAACTCCGTAAATGGTGGCCCGGCGCGGGCCCGCCTCCAGTTTTTTGATCAGCACGAAACCGGGTGCGTTCCCCTCCTCACCGAGAAAATCGAGAGTGGTCAGTCGCCGGTTTTTAACCGCCCACTGGTGCCAGGCCCCCTTTTTTTCGGCCTTGAGGCTGTAGCTCATCCAGGCGGTATGGGTGATGCCCTGGCTGCGCATCCAGGCGTGCAGTTCCTGCGGCCCGAGTTCGGGCGCATCGGAGAGGCGGACGAAATCCCGCCGGGTGTCGAGGCGGGTGAAATAGGCGACGATATTGGGCTGGGAGACCAGCAGCCGGTCGCCCTTCTGATAACTCTGGTCGAACCACTCGCCGATAAGCCTGAATTCGGCCTTGGTATAATAGACATCGAAGAGACCGGCTCCCGAGGCCGAAAAGAGCCGGAAACCGAGAAAAAGGGCCACAGTCAGAATGGCGATGGTTTTGGCCGTCCCCGCCGCTGACCAGCGTTTCGGCCAGTAATAGATCGTCAGGGGAATCAGGGAGAGGACCACCCAGATCATGCGGGGCTGATACTGCGGATAGGCAAAGCGTGCGGTCAGCACCAGAGCGAGGGTGACGCCGGCCGCAGCGGCCGCAGCGAGGGCGAGCAGCCGGGGCCGTTTGCCGATCCGGCTGATAAGGCCGCACTCCCCGAGCCGGCGCCCCGCCGCCTTGAGGAGGGCAAAGAGGCCGGCGAAGATGAAGAGCAGGGCCGCCCAGGAGGCCATGACCAGATAGTCCGCGCCGGGAAAGGGCCAGATCACATGCAGGGCGGCGAAGCCGGCCAGATAGGTGCCGAGCGCCAGGGTTGCGCGCCGGTCACTCCGCCACAATTCGACCACACCGGCGAGGAAAAAGAGAGCGGCCGCCACCGCACCGATCCGATACCAGGCCAGCGGCAGAAACTCGAGCAGCTCGGACCAAAAGCCGGTGAAAAAGCTCAGATTCGGCCGCCAGTGGGCGAAATAATCGGCATAGCTGCCGCCGCCATCTCCGCCGGAGGAGAGCAGGCTCCAGATCACCAGAAAGGAGGCGGAGAGCACCGTCACCAGCACACTCTTGAGCCGCTGCTTGCCGAAGACGAAATCGGCCAGTCCGAATGCTCCGATCGCCATCGCCCCCTCGTAGCGGACGGCCGAAGAGAGAAAGCCGGCGCCGTAGGCCCGCCAGTCCCTGCGCACAAACCGGTCGAAAGCCCAGAGCAGCAGACAGGTGAAGAGAAATTCGCCCTTGGGCTTGATCGCCAGCTTGAGAGTCGAAGCGTGCAGCGCCCAGAACCAGACCACCCAGGGTGCGGAAGCGGGGTGCAGAAAGCGCGCGATGCGCCAGAGGAACCAGAGCGAAAAGAGCGCACTCGCCGCCGAGATGATCTCGGCGGCGTAGAGCTCGGCGAATTTGCCCGGGATCAGAGGCGAAATGAAAGCGATGAGCAGGGAGGTGAGCGGCGGCCGCTTGAAATTATCCGGCCATTCCAGATGACGAAGCTTGACCGCCTTTTCGGCATAGTCGAAAAAATCGCTTTCGGGGACGAGAAAATTATTGACGTGATCGAGGAGAAAGAGTGCGAAAAAAACAAGCAGGGCGGCGTAAAACCACCAGGCTCGTCTGCGCGACTCGATCCGGATCAAGCCATTTTCTTTGTGTTTGCTGGAGACCTTTTCCATCTCTACCTTTCCCGCCCCGTTCCCCTCAGTTCATTGGCTGCTCCCAGTAGTGCTGCCGGTGTTCGCGGTAATAGGCGATCGTCCTGGCTAGCCCCTCCTTCATCGGCGTCCGGTAGTGCCAGCCCAGCACGGCGCGGATCTTGCGGTAATCGGCGTAGAAATCACCGATATCGATGCGCTTCTTCTCTTCAGGAAAGGGCACCATCATGTACTCGCCCCCGCCCGCGGCCTCGAGCAGCAGCTTGACCAGGTCTTCGAGCATCATCGGCTCATCCCCGCCGAGATTGTAGATATTGCCGTTGCAGTCATCAAAAGCCGCCGCCAGGCAAAAAGCGTCGACCACGTCGTCGACATAGTTGAAATCGCGGATCTGCTTGCCGTCGCCGAAGATGCGGATCTTCTGGCCCTCGATCGCCTGGCGGAGGAAAACGCTGATGAATCCCTGCCGGCCGTGCTTCATCAGCTGGCGCGGCCCGTAGGTGTTGGTGAGGCGCAGCGAGGTGGCGCGGATGCCGTAGACATTGTTGTAGAGGATGTGATACCACTCTCCGGCCATCTTGTTGATGCCGTTGACGTCGGTCGGATGAATGGGGTGCTTTTCGTCGACCGGCAGATAGTCCGGCTTGCCATACTGCTGACGGGTCCCGGCGAAGACGATCTTGACCTCGGGGTTGTTGTGCCGGCACGCCTCAAGGATGGAGAGCTGGGAGCGGCAGTTGATGTCCAGATCGGTGAAGGGATCCTCCATGCTGTCGATGTGGCTGACCTGCCCGGCGAGATTGAAAATATAGTCCTGCCCCTTGACCAGATAATTCATGCCGTACTGGTCGCGGATATCGGCGATGTTGACCTGCACCCGCTTCTCCAGCCCGGCGATATTGAAGAGATTGCCGCCGTACTGCGGGATGAGCGAATCGACGATCAGCACATTGGCGCCGTACTCGACCAGACGGTGGGCGAGGGTGCTGCCGATAAAGCCGAGCCCGCCGGTGATCATGCAGTTCTTGCCCCTGAATCTGGGCGGCAGCTGTTCACGCTTGGGCATGGACGCCCTCCTTGCGCACAACCAGCCGGAACCAGAGTTTGGAAAAATCGCGCGCCACATGGTAGAGCCGGACAAAATTGAAGAACTGCGACTTGCCGCTCGAACGGAAAAAGTGGTTGACCCCCACCTCCGCAAACCGGCAGCCACTGCGGCTCATCTTGTGGATCATCTCCACGCAGATCGTGCCGCTGTTCGAGGTCAGCTCGAAACGGTCGAATATGCTCCGGCGCATCAGCCGGAAATCGCAGTCCACATCCTCGATCGGCAGCGAGAAGAGAAACTTGGAGGTGTACTGGTAGATCTTGCCGAGCACGACACGGTAGTAGGGATCGTGGCGCTTGATCTTGAAGCCGTTGACCACATCCACTTCCTCATTCATCGCATCGGCCAGGAGCAAAAGCTGACGCACATCGTACTGGGCATCGCCGTCGGTATAAAAGACGAACTCCTTGCGCGCTTCGCGAAAACCGGTGCGCAGCGCGCCGCCGTAGCCGCGGTTCCGCTCATGATGGATGACGCGGATCTGCGGGAAGCGGCTCTCGAGAAAAGTGAGGATCTCCTGGGTCTTCTCCTCGCTGCCGTCATCGACGAGGATCACCTCATAATCGTCGGTGATCTTTTCGGCCGCTGTGATGGCCTGTGCGGCCATGGTAGTGATGGTGCCCCAGTCGTTGTAGACCGGGAAAAAGATCGAGAGGGAGGAGAGCTTTTTACGCCGTTCTTCTGTCATAGCTCAGGTTTCCGCATTTTCTGTTCAATGGTCATCAGTTCTATGCCGGCTTGTGCCAGGATTTGCCGCGTCACCGGCGAGCAGAGCAGGTCGCACTCGCGCTGCCGCCGCATTTCCGCGGCCGTCACCGGCGCGCCGGGGGCAAAATCGGCCGGATGGCACATCCATTCGCTGCACCCTTTTTCCAGGCGGGCAGCCCACTCCGTCAGCCTGGCCCCGGGGTCCGGGTGCAGATACCAGCTGAACCCGTAAAAATTGCCGGCACCGTCCAGCCCGCGGTAGAACCTCTCGCAGCGCCGGCCGGCGGCGGCCACGCTCCGGTGCTGCAGCCGGCCGAAAAAGGCGGCAGGACTCAAACCGGCGGCTTCGCCCTTTCCCCGCACCTGCCGGACAGCCCGGACTCCCCACTCCTTCATCACCGGCGCCGCGGCCGCGGCCACCGCAGGCAGGAGATGGACATGATGATGGCTGTCCAGATGACCCGCCTTGACGCCGAGTGCGGCGAGACGGCCGAACTGCGCATCGATCTCGGCGGTCAGCTCCCCGGCCGAGAGGCGCCCGCGCAGGGCGCGCCCCCAGAAAGCCCGCTTGCCCGGCAAGTTGCCCTCCGCGTCGGTCAGACTCGGCACCCGTTCGGCCGGCAGGAGCGGCCGGCCGCAGGTCAGATTGAGATGCAGGCCCAGCGCAAGTCCGCTCCCCGTGGCCAGGGCGCAGGCCTCGGCAACAGCGGGGCCGTTGGCCACCAGCGAAGCCGCGGTCAGGATTCCCTCCCGCCAGGCCCGCCAGATGCCGCGGTTGACCGCCGCGGAGAGGCCGAAATCGTCGCCGTGGACGATCAATCCCTTTACGGCGGCGAGGCCGCCTTGACCGTCCGCCATGATCATCCCGCTACGCTTCCCGCTCCCCGGCAGCTGTTTCATGCAGCCGGAGCTGGAAAAAATTGTAAAGCTCGTCCAGATTCCGCCGCGAGTCAAAAATTTCCGCCACCCGCTCGCGCGCGGCCTTGCCGAGGCGGCGCTCCATCTGCGGCGAGGCCAGCACCTCGGCCATCGTCTGCGCCAGCAGTTTGGGCTCGGCTTCGTCGAGCAGCAGCCCGCTCACCCCCTTTTCAACCAGCTCGGGGATGCCGCTGATGGCGGTCGAGATCACCGGGACCTCCATCGCCATCGCCTCGGCGATGACATTGGGGATGCCGTCGCGGTTACCATCCTCCTCCACCACACAGGGGAGGACGAACAGGCTGGCGCCGGCATAGGCCTCGATCACAGCGCTCGGCGCCATGTAGCCGGTGATCTCGATCTGCTCCATCAAATGGTTGAGCCGGATGAACATCTCCATCCGCGGCCGCTCGGGCCCGTCGCCGATGATGAGGCATTTATAGGCCACCCCCTGATCGTGGAGGATCTTGCAGGCGTGCAGGAGCACTCCCAGCCCCTTCTTCGGCACCAGCCGGCCGACCGAGAGGATGACGGGGAGTTCCCTTTTCGTCTTTGGACGCGGCTGCAGCTTGCTCAGATCGAGGCCGTGGTAATTGACCAGGATCTTGTCGCCCACCAGGTCGCCGTAATTCTGCTGCAGATAGTCCCGGTTGTAGCGCGTGCAGGTGACGATGAAGCGGGCCCGCTTGAGCTTCTCCTCAAAGATGACCTGGGGCGTAAAAATGTCGTAGGCGTGGGCCGTAAAGCTGAAAGGGAGATCCAGGATCATCGCGGCGAGCAGGGCCAGGCTCGAGGCCGAGTCGGCGTACTGGGCGTGGATGAGGCTGAATCCCTCCGCCCGCATCTGCCGGGTCACCGGCACGATGAGGTAAAAATTGAGCAGCACATTCTGCCGCTGCGCCTTGGTCAGTTCCTGCTTGCGGGCGGCCCGCCAGAGGCTGACCAGCAGGGACTCGCTGCGGGTGCGGTGGCGCCGGGCGAAGGACCAGCTTTTGAGATAACGGCCCGGATGGCGGAAGAGGCAGGCGAGATGAGCGCCGATCACCTTTCCGGCCTTCAGGGAGGAGAGGATATAAAAGGTCCGCTCCGCCAGCTCGGGCACCTCGCTGTTTTCCCGCCCCGCCGGCGGCCGGCTCAGGGCATAAGGCCGCAGATCCAGCCCCCGCTCCAGCAGTCCGGCCACTTCGTTGACGATGAAGCGTTCGGAGAGAGCGGGAAAATAGTTGAGAAAGAGCGCGACCCTGGCGCCGGGCTGCAGTGTCTGCAGCCGTTCAGTAGATGAATCGGTCTTCACTGCCTTTACTCCCCCTCTTTGATATACTCGTCATACCTTGCACGGTAGAAAGCGACGGTTTTGGCCACCCCCCCGGTCAGATCCACCCGCGGGCGCCAGCCGGTCGCCGCCGCCATCTTGTCATACGAAACCACGAATTTGCGGATGTCAATGCTCTCGCGCTCCGGCGGAAAGGGAATGTGGACATATTGCCCCTTTCCGACCGCGGCGATGACCGTTTTGACCATATCGAGAAAAAAGGTCTCCACACCCGAGCCGATCATGAAGATCTGACGGTCCGTCTCCCGAACCAGCGCGGCGCGGACAAAGGCGTCGACCACATCCTCGACGTAGACATAGTCCCGCGTCTGCAGGCCGTCTCCGTAGACCGTGATCGGCCGCCCCTCCATGGCATTGCGGATGAACCAGTTGAGGATGCCGTAATAGCCGTGCTGCATCTGGCAGCGGGGACCGTAGACGTTGTTAAGACGCAGGGAGACCGCCGCAAAACCGTAGATCTTGCCGTAGAGAAAGAGATACTTCTCCGCGGCCAGTTTGTTGATGCCGTAAACATCGGTCGGATGGTCCGGATGGTTCTCGTCCACCGGCAGATAGACCGGCTCGCCGATCTGGCCGCGGCTGCCGGCGTAGACGACCCTGGCGGCGGGATTTTTCTCAGCGACCGCCCGGCAGAGCGCGATCGTGCCGTTGCAGTTGATATCGACATCGAGGCCCGGATCGGCCATCGAGATCTCGCGGCCGACCTGCGCCGCCAGATGAAAGATATAGTCCTTGCCCTCCACCAGATGGTCCAGCAGCTCCCGGTCGCGGACGTCGCCCTTGACGAAGAGGAGCTGATTGTGGATCTCAGTGATGTTGGCGGGATTCCAGCCGTAGGGAGCGAGACAAGCGTCGAGCAGGGTCACCTCTGCCCCCTCGCGCACCAGGCGCTGGGCCAGATTGCTGCCGATAAAGCCAAGGCCGCCGGTGATCAGCACCTTCCTGCCGGCCAGTTGTGAGAAATCAACCTTCATGTGCAGTCATTTCCTCGATAATCGCCGCAAACTCTTCACCGAGCCGCGGCATGGTGCAGTGATTCTGAAAAACCCGGTATCCCCCCTCGCCGAGACGCTCCCTGAGCGCCGGATCGGCCCGGAGGGTGAGAATGGCATCGGCCAGGGCGCGGGGCTCCGCCCGCTCGACCAGCCAGGCGCTTTCGCCGTGCGTCAGCAGCTCCTGCACCGGTTCGTTCCGCGCTGTCACCAGCGGCCGGCCCATGGCGATCGCCTCAACCACCTTGTTGGTCGTCACCCGCAGCACCCGGTCGTTGTCGCCAAAGATGCCGAGACAGAGGTCCGCCCGGGCCATCATCTCCGCCAGCTCGGCGTAGGGGACGGTATCATAAAATCGCACATTCTCCAGGCCAAGCTCGCGCGCCAGAGCCCGGTCCTCGTCGTAGGTGATGCCTTTGCCGACGATCTGAAAAATGATATCGCGCTCCTCCCGCAGCAGGTGTGCAGCCCGGAGGATGTATTTAATGCCGTGAAAAGGGGCGTACTCGCCGTGAAAATGGACGAGAAAGCGCCCCTCCTCCCGGCGCGCCGGCCGGGGATGGATTTTGGTCTCGTCCACCGCCAGAAAAATGCGCCGCATCTTGCCGGCATGGACCTTGAATACCTCGCAAAACCAGTCGATGTGGGCCCTGGTCTCCAGCACAGTCAGGTCCGCCAGCTTGTAGGTGAGCCAGTCACTGAAACCGTAGAGCCGCGCCATCAGCGAACCCGGCCGCGCCTTGCCGCGGTCGTAGACCATGGTGTCCAGGGTGGTGATGTACATGTCGAAGAGCAGCGGCTTGCGCGTGAAGAGCCGGATGAAAGGCAGAATGATCTGGCCGTAAAAGCCCACCAGGACCAGATCGCAGCTTCGAGCCAGCCGGATCGCCCGCCAGATCAGCCGCGGATAGTGTTTGAAGGAGCGGTCCGGAGGGAAACAGCCCGCCACATCGTACCCCTGTCCGAGCAGGGCGTTGTAGACGATATGGGTGCGGGAATAGGAGAGCTCCCGTCCTGCCACGAAAAGGATACGCTTCTTCACTCGGCCTTGCCCTGGTCTTTTGCCGCCTCTCCCTGCCGGAGCTCGAGCCGGCGCACCCGGTAGAGGGCGCTTTCGATGAGACGGCGGTTGAAGCCGATGAGGTCCGCCACCAGGCCGATGATGAAGACCTGAAAACCGATCATCAGCAGGACGGCGGCCAGGATCAGGGACTGGATGTGGCCGGCCCCGCCGGTGGTGATGTAAAAATAGAGAAAACGGAGGCCGATGAGAAAGCCCGCCCCGAAGACCGTGCCGCCGATGTAGGAGAACATCTTGAGCGGCTCGTACATGGTGTAGATGCGCGTGATCGTGGCGATCGAGCGCTTGATATAGTTCCAGTTGCCCTTGAAGAGGCGCGACTCGCGCAGCTTGCTGTTGGTGCGCACCGGCACGTGGCTGACCGCCAGGTTCTTCTTGCCGGCCTGGATGATGGTCTCGAGGGTATAGGTGAAGCGCGAGATCACGTTCATCTGCAGGGCGGCCTCGCGCGAAAGGGCACGAAAGCCGCTGGTGGCGTCAGGGATCTCGGTGGCCGAGACCTGGCGCACCACCCAGCTGCCGAGATTCTGCAGCCGTTTTTTCATCCACGAAAAATGGTGGATCTCGTCGGTCTGGCGGTCGCCGATCACCA
>DAOOPF010000070.1:0-18005 GCA_035388125.1 bacterium
TCCATCCCGCAATCACACCGTCCCGGCTGATATAGCAGGTCACCTCGCGGCCGTTGACGCTGAACTGGATCCCGTCACCCTCCGAGCCATCCCGGGCGGCGGATTCGCCGTCAATCCAGGGGCCGCCGGCAGGACGGCCGATGAAGACACCCGGATCATACAGGTGAGCAGCAGCGGGAAGACCCTCTGCGCCCCAATCGCTGAGCTTCTGGCCTGCCAGCGGCCCGGTTAAAAGAAAAAACGCAAGCGCCAGAACAACTCCGGCACATCCCCTCTGGTTATTCATCCCGACCTCCAGCCTTGTGGCTGACGCTACCCATCGAATCACATTTTTGTGACATGAATGTCCCATTCTTCGTTCGCAGAACTTATTACAGATTATTGTTAATATTATCTTTAATTGTTTCCATCCACCCTCCTGCCTGATGATTAGTCAAACGGCGTGCCAAAAGCGCAAAAAAAAAGGCTGTTCTCAATGAACAGCCTTGCCGCAGCGGCATGAATGCGTTGTACGGGAGCAGCCCGCACGCCGGGGTTCAATCCCAGGCGCTCCCCTCCGGGAGCAGATCACCGCGCACGACCTCACCCGGCAGGGTGGTCATCTGCGGCCAGATCTTGGCTCCTGGATAGAGGCTGGTATGAATGCCGGTGTGTACCTGGTCGGCGAGGATGGCGCCCAGCTTTTGCCGGCCGCTCACCACCTTTTTGCCCTTGACCATGGAGGAGACGCTGCCGCCGTCGTGCCGGACATTGGCGGTGATGGTGCCGGCGCCCAGATTGCAGTTTTCGCCCACCACCGAGTCACCGACGTAGGTGAGATGAGCGATATGACAGCCGGGCATGATGATGCTGTTCTTGATCTCGACCGCGTGGCCGATCCGGCAGTCGTCGCCGATGGCGGTGAATTTGCGCACATAGCAGTTGGGGCCGATCTCGCAGTTCCTGCCGATGATGGCCGGGCCTTCGATGCAGCTGCCGCTGTGTACGACCGTGCCCGCTCCGATCTGGACTGCGCCGCTGAGGACCGCCCCCGCCTCGATGCGTCCCTCGATCCGGCTTGCACTCATGCCGGCCATGATGAACTCCTGGTGCTTGAGCAGATCCCAGGCGAAACCGGTCGGCAGCCAAAAGCCGGTGATGGGGACAATTTTGAAGGCGCTGCGGCGGACGACCGCCATGATCGCCCCGATGATCTCGATTTCGCCGCGCTCGCTCAGCTCCACCTTCTCCAGGTCGGCGAAAATGTCGGGTTCAAAAATGTAGCAGCCGATATTGCACAGATTGCCAAGAAAGGTCCTGGGTTTCTCGACCATCTGGATCAGCCGGTACTGTTCGTCGACCACCGCCACGCCGTAAATGGAGGGATCGGCCACCGGCTTGACCAGCGCAGCGTAGGGATGATCCAGCAGCTTGAGAAAATCCTCGCGCGCGAAAAGATCATCGCCGTTGCAGGCGACGAAGCGGCCGCGGATATGGGGCTTGGCCTGCAGGATGGCGTGGCCGGTGCCCAGCTGCTCCTTCTGCTCCTGATAGATGAGATGGATGCCACGGTACTCATCGCCGAGCAGCGCGCGGATCATCTCCTTGCGGTAGCCGACGATCAGAATCACCTCGTCGAAGATGCCGGCCATCTGGTCGAGGCTGTGATAGATCAGGGGACGGTTGGCGACCGGAAGGAGCGGCTTGGGCCGTGTCAGGGTCAGGGGGTAAGTGCGGGTGCTCTTGCCTGCCACCATCATCACTGCTTGCATCTCTTTCTCCTTTATCAGAGGGGGGCTTTTACAGGCTAATTTAAGCAAAGGAAGCCTTTAAAAAAAGCATTTTTCAAAAAAATGGAACTGCAGCGCTCTGAATCGTAAAAAATTGTTGATTTTCATTGCCTTATATCGTATATTTCAAACCGTAAACCCGTCCCTGCGCAACAGGGCCGTGGTATGTCTGGAATCCGGCAAGCCCCACTGGCGCCACCTAATCAATTAGAACTGTGGGATCAATGAGGTGAGGTAAGGGCAATGGAAAATTCCTTTCCCATTTGTTTGAAGTGTAAAGTTGGACAGTTGATTCCTTTATCCGATTATGGCCGCGAAGGCGCCCCGATCATGTACAAAGCCTGGGTGTGTTCAAATCCGGAATGCGGATACAACCTCCGGATCGATAATGGCGAGGTCAGCCGGGGCAGGGAGATCAGAGAGTCGAGCAAATAGCTCATCGCCGATAGCGGAGCAGAATTATGTCAGGGTGGCCTCGGGTCGCCCTCTCTTTTTTTGAGTGTTAATTCTATTAAAAACAAGATGCAGAAAAAAAGTTCTGCGCAGGAAAAACAGCCCTTCTTTCAGCGCTATAAAATCCACATCGCCGCCAGCGGCTTTGCCATCTTGATCTGGTTTCTGGTCGTCTCGAATGACATCTACGACCATGAGATCGAGATACCCATCGACATTCCGGCGGTTCAATCCCATTACATCATCACCAGTGAACTTCCGACCCAGGCCCGCATCCGGGTACGGGGGCAAGGCATGGCCCTGCTGGCCCTCATGCTCTTCCGTGAAGGGCGGCTGGAGTTGAACATGGAATGGGGCCCGGGTGAACGCATGCTCCATCCGCGCGCCCAGGATGTCATCCTCAGCGGCGGCGCCCATGCCATCTCGGTCCTGCAGCTGCTCGAACCGCAGGAGATCCCCGTGGTCATCGAGGAGCTGGCCTCCCGCATCCTGCCGGTCGCGAACCGGCTGGAAGTCAAGCCGATGGCGGGTTATGCCGTCGTCGGTGACATCGCGCTTGACCCCTCAGAAGTCGTGGCCCGGGGGCCCAACTCCCTGATTAAAAAGCTCACCGCCATCCCCACTGCCGAGCGCACTTTTGAAAAGATGAAGAGCCCATTCACCGGCGATATCCTGCTGAGCTCTCCCGATCCCCAAAAAATCATGCTCCAGCCCGGCCGCGCCACCTTCAGGGTGGATGTTCAAAAACTGATGGAAAAACGCATCGAACGCATTCCGGTGAGCGTGCGCAACCTGCCGCCCGGCTTTCGCGCCATGGTGCTGCCGGCCACACTCAGTCTGGTCGCTGAAGGAGGCGTCAGTTTGATCGCCCCCCTGACCGAGAAGGAGATCTCGGCCTATATCGATTACGCCCGTCAGCCCGAGATGGAAGGTCAAAATGCCCCCGCCTACATCGTCCCCGTCGCCGGCGTGCGCTACCGCGACATCTCTCCCAAGCGTTTCAAAGTCATCCTGGAACGCGAATGATGCGCGTCCTGGGTATCGAGACCTCCTGTGACGAGACCAGCGCCGCTGTCATCGATGAGAGCGGCATTCTGGCCAACATCATCGCGACCCAGAAGATCCACGAAGCCTATGGCGGGGTTGTGCCCGAGTTCGCCTCACGGGCCCATATGCGCCAGCTGCCCGGCATCGTTCGTCTCGCCCTGCAGCAGGCCGGGACCGATCTTGCCGGGATCGACGCCCTGGCCGTGACCTGCGGCCCCGGATTGGCGGGTTCTCTTCTGGTCGGTCTCTCCCTCTGCAAGGGCATCGCCCTGACTCTCGGCAAACCTTTCATCGGGATCAACCATATCGAGGGGCACATCCTGGCGACCGCGGCCCAGCTCCATCAGATAGATTATCCCTATATCTGTCTGGTCGCCTCCGGGGGACACACCCTGCTGGTGCTGGTGCGGGAACCGCGCCGTTACGAGATCGTCGGCCGTACCGTGGATGACGCCGCTGGTGAGGCCTTCGACAAAGTGGCCAAGGTTCTGGGTCTCGGCTATCCCGGCGGACCGGCGGTTGAGGCAAGAGCGCGCGGCGGGGATCCCGGGGCTGTCGCCTTTCCCCGCGCCCTGCTGGAAAGCGGCAATCTCAATTTCAGCTTCAGCGGGCTCAAGACCGCGGTGCTCTATTACGCCCAGTCCCTCGACCCCGTAGAGGGGGCGGCCCGCCTGCCGGACATCGCTGCCAGTTTTCAGATGGCGGTCATCGACACCCTCTTCATCAAAAGCCGGCGCGCCCTCGAAGCCTTTGGCTGCCGCACTCTGGTGCTGGCCGGCGGGGTGATGCGCAACGGTCCGCTCCGCGAGATCTTTTCCAGCCGCTGCCGCGAGCTGGGCATTGCACTGGCCATCCCGGCGCCCGAGCTCTGCACGGATAACGCCGCCATGATCGCCCAGGCCGGACGTCAGCGCCTCCTGGCGGGCGAACGCTCCGATTTTACCCTTGATGTGGCACCCAACCTCTCCCTTTAGCCCCCAGTCGAACAACGCCGGGGCGGTCAACGACGGCTATTTTCTGACTTTACTGTGCTTCGCATCACAGGGGGGCGGAACTTCCATGGGCATTTTTTGTTAAAGATTAGTATATTAGATAGATTACGGATGAGTTCCGGCCATGCCTTTTTCTTCTGACTCTTTTCGGACCATGATCGCAGGCAGCCCCTTTCATCTCGCCTTGGCGGCTTTGGCGGTGATTGCGCTTGCCCTCTATGTCTATCGCCGGACCACTCCGGTCGTTCGGCCGGCCGTTCGCATCGTTTTGACCACCCTGCGAACCCTGGCCCTTTTACTGATCATCCTTGCGCTCTTTGAATGGACCATACAGTCAAGGCAGGTAGAGACCACGCCGCCCCTGCTCGCGGTCGCTGTCGACCAGTCGGCGAGCATGCAGCAGAAAGAGGGCGGGATCAGCCGCGGCGAGAGGACAAACCATCTCCTGCGTGAAGAACTCCCTGCGTGGCTCGACCGCGAGATGGCCATCCGCTATTTCGGGTTCGCCGCCCATCCGGACGAGCTGACCCCGGCCGCGCTTGATTCTCTCACTTACGGCGGCGACGCGACCGATATCACCGGAGCCCTGGAGGAGATTAAAAGCCGCCTGCTCGAACAGAATCTCGCCGGGATCCTCCTGCTCAGCGATGGCAACTATACCCAGGGCGGTGATCCCGGACGCTATGCCGCAGAAATCGGCGTACCCATCCATGCCATCGGGCTTGGCTCCGCCGAGGTCCCGGCGGATATCGGCATCACCCATGTGGAGGCCAATCCTTTCGCCTTCGCCGGCGAGTCGACGCCGATCCGCGTCACCGTGCGCAGCACAAGCGGCCAGCGCGAGAAAGTCAGCCTGAGCCTCGAAGGGGCCGGCGGCGAGGCCAGCACCACCCGGATCGATCTCCAGCGCGGCCCGCTGGATTCGGCCGTCGTTCTCAACTATACCCCGGCGGCTCCGGGCCGGCGCAAGCTCCAGGTGGTTCTGGAACCCTCCGGCAAGGACGCCAACCGCGCCAATAACCGGTTCACGCTCTACCAGGATGTGCTCAGATCGAAGACCCTGATCTTCGTGTTGGCCGGAACCCTCTCGCCCGACCTCTCCCTGCTGCGCAACCATCTGGCCGCGGACGAACGGTTCGACCTCAAGCTGCTCACCGAGCTCGGTGACAACAGCGGATTGCAGCTCGACCGGACCCGGGCGCTGCAGGACAGCATTGGCGAGAGCGACCTGCTGGTGCTCTACAACTTTCCGCGGCGCACCTCATCCCCGCGGACACTGTCGCTTTTGCAGGCTGCGCTTGAGAAACGGCCGCGCCCGCTTCTCTTCATCAGCGGCCGCGACACCGACTGGAACCGGCTGAAACCGCTCGAACCGTTCCTGCCCATCCGGGCCAGCGTAGTCAGCATGGGCGAAATGGAGGTCACGCCGGTCCTGACCGCCGCGGGGCAGCAGCATCCGGTCATGCAGATCCCCGTCGCCGGTACGGCCGCCTGGAACCTGCTGCCACCGGTTTATACCCGGGAGCGGCTGCTGGGCTGGTGGCCTGATGCCGAAATCCTCGCCCACGCCCGGCCGGCCGGACCGGCAGCACCGGGCGGTGACGCGGAAATCTGGCCCCTCATTCTGGTGCGCAACGCCGGCGCGAAATCTGCGGCCGTCATGGGGTACGAACTCTGGCGCTGGCACCTGATGATGAGCGGCATCGGCAACACCGATGAGACCTATCACCACTTTTTCCAGAACCTGGTCCGCTGGCTGCAGATCGAACAAAGCAGCGATCTCATCCGGGTGCGCACGGATCAGTCCACTTATCATTTTGGTGACGAGGTCCATTTCATCGCCCAGATCGTGGATGCCCGCTTCCAGCCGGTAGATGACGCCGAGGTCGAACTCATGATCACCACCAGTGAAAACGGCGGCGCGGAGAACACCCTCTACCTCACCCTTGCCGGCAAGGGCAGCTACAGCGGCGCATTCCGGCCGGAAAAGGCGGGAGATTACCGGGTAGAGGCGCGCGTCAGGCGCGGCCAGACCCTCCTTGGCGAGGCCAACCACCTCTTCAGCGTCGGCAGCTACAACGAAGAGTTGAGCGATGTCGCCCTCAAGGAGAACCTCCTGCGCCGGCTGGCACAGCTCAGCGGCGGCAGCTATGCCCCCCCGGATTCGGCGGCTGCGCTCATCGCCGCCATCCGGGGCAAAAAGCTCCACCGCACCCTGACCAAAGATGTGGAACTCTGGAATCGCGGGGCACTGCTCGCCGCCATCCTGACCCTGCTCGCACTGGAGTGGTTTCTCCGCCGCCGCAAGGGAATGCTCTAGCAGCGCAGTTTCTGCACCATTGAGCCATTGCGGCTACTGTAGATGGAACAGCTCTGACAGAACCGCAAGGCATCCGGGAACCACCCCTGAACATAGATAGTGGCATCAACTGAACCGGCTGTTTTAATAAAAGCGATCGATCATGCCCATGCAGCCTCTGAAAAGCATTATTCTCCTCCCGATCATTCTGGTCTGCCTGCTCGCCGCCCCTGAGGGGTGGGCGCAGGTCACGCTGAGCGGCGGCAAAGGCCAGCTCCGCGCCATGGATGCCGATCCTGTACCGGCCGGTCAGCTCTATATCAACGGCCTCTACAGCCTCTACCTCGAAAAAATCACCACGCCGATTCCGGTCGGCGCGGGCGTCGGCCAGAGGGAAGAGCTCGCCGTCGATCATACCCTCAATGTCGCCCTGACCCTGGGGCTCTCCCGCACCTTCGAGCTCATGCTCCACGCCGTGCCCTATCAGGATAATCAGCGCGACCTTTTCGGCCCGATCGGCGATACCCAAATCGGCGTCAAGTTCCATCTCCCCAACCGGGGCAGTATCTTCCAGTCCGGCCTCCTCGGCTACGTCAGGCTGCCGACAGCGCCGATGCACAATATCCCCTATGAAGGCTACAGCGCCGATGCCTTCGGCTGGGGACTCACCGGCCTCGCTTCACTCGACCTGCGCTCGAGCTCCCTCGCCCTGCCGGTCAAATTTATCGCCAACATCGGCTACCGGGATCAGGATTGGGGTGACCGCTACTTCTCCGCCGACTACGATCAGCTCCTCTTCGCTCTCGGCTTCAAGTTCCCGATCCGCGCCACTCTGCTCTATTTGGAGACCAGCGGAGAGGTCTTTGTCAACCAGACCGACCTCCTCTCCCTGCGGCAGAACCTGCTCCGCCTCTCCGGCGGCCTGCGCTTTCTGGGGCCCGGACAGCTGGTTTTCGACGCCGCCGCCGATATCCGCCTCGGCAACTATACCCCGTCCGCTGCCGAGATGGCGGTGAATCCCTACCTGAAACGGTATGCGGACTGGAAAGTGCTCCTGGGTGTCACGCACCGCATCCAGCTCTTCGAGCCGGCCACTGAACAGGACCGCGCCCGCTCCGAACGCCGCGCCGAAGAGGAAAAAAAGAACGAAGAGATCCGCAAGCAGCGCGAACAGGTAAATCGCGAGCTTGAGGAGCTGCGCAAAAAGATCGAAAAAAGCCAGGACCAGCCGCCGCAATAGGACCATGATGATGAATTCGCGCGACAACCACGCCACCACCCCCGCTCTCCGGCCCCATCGCCGGGCGGCCGCTTTCCCGGCTGCAGCGGGTAAAAACGCCCCGGGGCGGCGCGCACCTCTCTGCCTGACCGCCCTGCTGCTGGCGGTGTCGCTGACGGCGCTCTTGCCGGCCCCAGCCGGCGCCCAGACCTCCTCCGAATGGCGGAAATCCTCGGAGCGGCTGCTCAGTCAGGCCCGGCGCCATTACCTCTCCGATTCGTACTGGGAAGCGGCCCGCGATCTGATCATCCTGCTCGACTTCAACCCCGGCTTTGAAAAGGGCGACGAGGTGGTCTTTACCCTGGCCGAATGCCTCTATCAGATCGGCCTGCCGCAGGGAGCCGAGCGGCTCTATAAACATCTCATCACCCAGTTCTTGCGCAGCCCCCTGCAACCCAACGCGCTGCTCGGACTGGAACGCATCGAGTATGACCGCAAGGAGTGGAACCGCTGCATCGAGTACCATCAGATTATCGTCCGCTCCGCCTCGCCGCAGACAGTCACCGATGCCTCAAACTATTATTCCGGGCTGGCCTACTATCAGCTGCGCGACTTTCCAGAATCGATGCAGAGCCTGATCCAGGTCTCGATCAAAAGCCCCTGGTATCCTTTCGCTCAGTACAATCTCGCCCTGGCGCAGATGCGGATGAAACTGGTGCCGGACGCCGTCATGACCCTGCGCGCCATTTGCGACCTGCCGGTAGAGAGCGAGCAGATCCGCACCCTGATCGACGATACCCGCATGACTCTCGGCTATCTCTTTTACGAGCTTGAGCGCTACCAGCAGTCCTATGACCAGTTCCAGCTCGTTTCACCAACCCATCGCCATCGCGATGAGGCCCTGCTGGCGGCAGGCTGGTGTCAGGTGCAGATGGGCCGGCTCGCCGGCGCGATCAAACCCCTGACCACTCTCCTCATCCAGCATCCCGGCTCGGAGAGCAACGAAGAGGGGCTTTTTCTCCTCGGCCGCTGCTTCATGAAACTGCGGCGCTACGATCATGCCATCCGGGTCTATGACCATCTGATCTCCATGTTCCCTTCGAAGGAGGAGATGCCGGCCATCTCCCGCGAAGTGCAGGTGACGCTTCTGGATGCAGGCGTCGAGGTGGAACAACTCCAGACCGACCTGCTGATCATGGAAAGCGAACTCATCGATGCGCTCCCGCTGCAGGTCACCTGGCCGGAGATGCCGGACGAGCTGCATGAGCAGCGGCAGCAGCTTCTCGATCTCCGTCAGGGGCTGCTGCGCCGGATCCAGGAGGAGCGCGACCGCGTCAATCAGATCGCCGCCGATATGGAAGAGCTGCGCCGGATGACCCGGCGGAAACAATCACGCATGGACTGGCGCGCATACGCCGAGTTCGGCAAATCCCGCGCCCTTTTCATGCAGAGCATGCAATAGGAGCGAAGACCAGATTGGCTTTGCTTATGACAAACAAGACAGAATACAAAAATCGGCCAGTTGCGGCCGCCACCTTGCGCAGCCGGCACCTTTCCCTGCCGCCGGCCCTGCTGCTGGCCGCCCTCTTCTTCTTGCCGGCCGCGTTGCCGGACGGCGGATGCATCGCTGCAAGCCGGCAAACCGGCCAGATCGTGGAGAGCGTGGTCCAGGAGAGCGGTGAAGAGCTGGCCAAGCTCAACCGGATCATCCTCGAGCACGAGGGGCTGCTGCAGAAATATCCGGACAACGACTTTACGCCCACCGTGCTTCTCCAGCTCGCCCAGCTCTACCAGCGCCAATCCGCCGCTCTCTTTCAGCAGCAGATGGAGCAGTATGAGAAGCAGCTCGAGGCTTTCGAGAAGAACGAGATTCTCGACGAGCCCGAGATTCCGCACGCCAATATGGAAAAGAGCATCAGCATGCTGGAACGGCTGGTGGAGAAATACCCCAAGGTGAGCTTTCGCGACAAGGCCCTCTATATGCTCGGTATGGCCTATCTGCAGCAGGGCAATCGCGTCCGCGCGCAGCTCTCTCTGGAGCAGATCATCAGCGAATTTCCCCTCTCGGCCATCACCCTGGAATCCCATTTCCGCATCGCCGAGTTCTACTTCGACCGCCGCGAATATCTTCCGGCCATCGATCACTACAAGGTCCTGCTCGAAAAATGGGACAATCCCTATTTTGACATGGCCCTCTACAAGCTCGGCTGGTCCTACTACTCCCTCGGCGACTATCCCCATGCCATCACCAGCTTTATCTATCTGCTCGAGGACATGGCGCTGATCGAAAGGAGCGATTCTCAGCAGCTCAACCGCTCCCGGGCGGACCTGAGCTCGGAGGCCATCCAGTATATCGCCAGCTGTTATGCCGAATACGGCGGTCCGGCTGCGGCGCAGAGCTTTTTCGCCAGCCGCACCGACAAATCCTACACCCTGCCCATCCTCGTCCAGCTGGCCGCGCTCTACCAGAAGCGCGCCTACTATCCCGAGGCCATCGCCGCCCAGGAGGTTCTGCTCACTCTCTACCCCTTTTATGAAAATGCGCCCGAACTCCTGCAGCAGATGGTCGATAACTATGAGGCGGAGGGCCGCACAGCCCCGGCCATCCAGACGCGCGAACGGATCGTCCAGCAGTTCGCACCCGGCGGCTTTTGGCTGACCCAGCATGCCTCCGGTCCCGTCCATGACAAGGCCGACAGCCTCGCCCGCATCACCCTGCGCCATCTGGGCATCCACTACCAGACGGAAGCGCAGCGCAGCGCCCGGGTGCGGGATTATCAGATCGCGATCGAAAAATACGAGGACTATCTGCAGAAATACAGCCGGGCCGAAGACGCTGCGGAGATCCACTATTTTCTGGCTGAATGCAGCTATGGCAAGGCGGACTTTGCCGCCGCGATCGCGGCCTACACTGCCGTGCTGACCCGATACGATTCAACCCGCTACCGACATGACGCCGCCTACAACCGCGTCCTCTGCTATTATCAACTCCTCGGCAGCGATGAGGGTGGAGATTCCGCGACCGTGGCGATCCCGGATTTTATCGGCGGCACCGACACCCTGCGCCTGGCCGTCTCGCGCCCATCTGAAAGCGGGCTCCTCCTGGCGGCCAACGAATTTATCCGCCTTTTCCCGGAGAGCAGGAACCATGATCAGGTCCTGATGAAACTCGGCGAGACCCTCCACGAGATGCGTCATTTCGCCGCGGCGGCCCGGGTATACAAATCGATCGTCGACCTCGGCCCAGGCCGCCCCTATTATCTGAGCGCGGCCCTGAATGCCGGCCAGTGCTATTTCGACGACAGCCGGTTTGAGGAGGCCAACCGCTGGTTCACCTCCCTGCAGGAACAGTTCCCCGATTCGGCCCATTATCGCGACCGGGCCAACCGTCTCGGCACCCTCGCCAGGTTCAAGATCGCCGAGAGCCTCGCGGAGGAGGGCAAGAGCGAAGAATCCGCCCGCCTGATGCAGAGCGTGGCCGTCACAGCAACCGAGGCGCCCCTGCGCGACCGCGCCCTCTTCGAGGCGGCTGCCCAGTTCCAAAAGCTGAAGAATAACCGCGCCGCCGCCGAGGCCCTGGAGCAGCTGGCCGCCCAGCAGCCCCCCTCCGAGCTCGCTGACGAAGCCCTCTACCGCGCCGCTGTGCTGCGCGAAACCGAAGGCGAATGGCTGCTGGCCGCCCGCGATCATCTCCTGCTTTGCGATACCTGGCCGGAGTCGGACTATGCCCAGCGCAGCCTTAAATCGGCGGCCATCTGCCAGGAAAACCTCCAGAACTGGGGTGAGGCCGAAAGACTTTACAGCCGTTTCGCTCTCACCTATCCCGATTCGCTCACCGATCTGGTCGAGAGCCTGGCCAAAGCGGGCGAGATGGCGCAAAAGAGGGGCGACCTCGCCGCCGCGCGCCGGCATTACGCCAGCGCCGTCACCAGCTGGAAGGAGAACGGCGAAGCCGCCGCCGATATCGACCCCTATTACGTAGCCCAGGCCCAGTTCATGCTCGGCGAGCTGCTCTTCAGTGAATACGAAAAGATCGACCTCCAGCCCCCCTTTGAGCGCAGTATGAAACGCAAAGTGGCCAAGTTCAATGAGGTCTTTGAAGCCTACAAGACCACGCTCGAGTTCCAGATCGCCGACTGGTCCACTGCCGCCTCCTACCGCATCGGCGCCTCCTTCGAAGAGTTCGTCCGCGCCTTCATGACCTCGCCTCCGCCGCGGGGCCTGAAGGGAGAGGCCCTGCAGCAGTATCAGGACAAGCTGGTCGAGGCGGCCAGACCCTACCAGGAACGCGCCCTGGAAACCTATGCCAAGATGGTCGAGCAGGCCAAAGCCAATGCCATCGAAAACAGCTGGGTGACCCTGAGCCGGGAACGGCTGCAAGCCCTGCAGATCGAGCTCGGGATCGCCCCGGCATCACCCCCGGTCGAGGAACCGGCCCCTGCCGCAGGCGCTGAGGGGACCATCCCCCCCACCGGCGAAGGAGTAACGCCCTCATGATCTTGCGTTCATCACCGGCCAGAACTCTGCTGCTCCTCTTCCTCCTGCTGACGGCCTCCTCCGGGGCCGCCCGCGCACAGGAGCGCACTTTTGACATCACCGACACGACTGCGGTCTTTTCTGCCCCGCGCACCGGCGCGGAGAGCCCGGCGCAGGACGGCACCGCGATCTTTAACGACATCAGGACGGAGGCCTCTTCGGCCACAGCTCAGGATTCCCTGCGGCTGCTGGCGCCGCGCACCTCCCTGCCGGACTCGCTGCGCGTTGATGAAGAATCCTTCAAGCTCTTTCTCGACAAGATCGAGGTGGAAGGCAAACTGGAAAAACCCCAGGCTATCTTTATCATCCCCGGCAGCGATCCGGAGATCGATGATATCCAGATCCAGCGCTCCTTTTTCGAGGAAATTTTTCGCCCGGTGGAACCCGCCGGCCGCATCGGCCTCAAACAGAAACCGTCATCGACAAGCAAACGCAAGGATGTTTTCCCCTGGTAAGGCAATCAAGAGGAAGTAATGCAGCCAGATTATAAAAAACAGCGCCGGCAGCTGGAGCAAACCCGCGCGCAGCTCTCCGGACTCCAGAGCGTTCTGCTGGAACGCCTTTTCACCCTCTACCGCGACCACGGCCTGATCCGGAAGCGTACCGAGCTGCAGGACCCGGCGATACGGCAGCAGTGTCTGAACCATCCCTTCGACCCCGTCACCCGCAGCGAAGTCGAGGTCATCGTCAGCCAGCTGCGCCCCCTCGGCGAGGGCATGGCCCGCCTTAAAGCGGAGATCGACCAGCTCGCAAGCCTGGAGGAGAAGGAACGCAAGGTGGTCTACGACCTGCCCCCGGCCCCAAAGCCGACCCCGGCGCAGATCAGCAGAGGCTACGGCGCGCCTGAGCTCAAGCGCTACCGCCAGAAACATATGGCCTGGGCCCTCGGCATCGCCAGCTTGATCGCCTTCTGCGCTGTCGGTATCTACTGGCTCACCGTCTACCTGCAGCCGGCCGAATTGATCGAGAAAAAAGTGCGCATCACCAAGTATATCGAACTGGAACCACCCCCCTCTATCGCCGACGATCTGGACCAGCCCGCCGGCGGCGACAACCTGCTCGGCGGCAGCACCTCGGGGATCATCGGTGTCCTCGGCGTGATCGTGCCGGTCAGCGACAAGGACAAAAAGAACAACGGTATCGAATTTCTGGTCAGTGACAATTCGATCCAGGACCTCGACCGCCTGCTCTCACAGGCCAAACTGCGCACCGGCAGCGGCGGCGGCGCCTACGGCGAAGGAGGCCTCGGCCTCGGCTCGGGCAGGGGATCGGGACGCGACCGCAGCTCTGCCGACCAGGCCGGCGACCAGGTCGTTCTCGATGAGTTCAACGTCGCCGCCCTCGGCAATGTCGATCAGCTCATCACCGAAGCCAAGGGGGTTGAAACCGTCAAACTGGAAAAGCGCGGCCAGGTCAATATCCAGGCCCCGAGCGCGATCCGCGGCTCTGAAACCGCCCGTGTCCAGCGCTCCTCGGAATCGGTCATGGGGGTTATCAACGGCCAGCAGGCGCGCATGATGTATATCTACAACAAACATCTGCGCACCAATCCGGATATGCGCGGCAAACTCAATATCGACCTGACCATCGAAGCGGATGGCTCCGTCTCCAGCATCGCCGTCGTCGAAACCAATATCGGCAGCGACGAGTTCATCCGCGAGCTGCTCGGCCTGCTCCGCCGGCTCCGTTTTGAAAAAATCACTGAAGGTTCGGTCACAGTCAATCTGCCTCTGGTCTTTAATCGTACGGAATAGACGCCCCTCTATGCCCAGGAAAACCGCCAGGCTGACCCGCATGGTGCTGCTCATCGCCATCGCCTTGATCATCCAGATGATTGGACTGCCGCAGCCTCTGACCGGGCCGCTGGTCAATCTCATGCTCGCGCTGACCACTCTGATCACGGGGGCGGCCGCGGGCGTCGCTCTGGGATGCCTCACCCCGCTGATCGCGCTCATACGCGGTCAGCTTCCTCCCCTGCTGGCCCCCTTCATCCCCTTCATCCTGGCCGGCAACGCCCTCTATGTGATCTTCCTGGGCCTCCTCTGCAAAAAGGGGTGCGGGCTGCCGCTGCGCTCGTGGCGGGCCTGGCTCGGGGTGCTCCTCGGCTCGACGGCCAAGTTCATCTGGCTCTTTGCGGCCGCACGCCTGATCATGCCCCTGCTCATCGCCCGGACCCTGCCCGAGCCGGTCATCGCCATGCTCACCTTTCCCCAGCTTGTCACCGCTCTCATCGGCGGCGTGCTCGCGCTGCTCTTCCACGCCCTCCTGGTGCGGCGGCGCATCCTCTCCACACCGGCTTGAGCCTGCTCAAGGCCTGTCCTGCACTGCTTTCCACTGCGCACAGCGGAGCCTCCCCGTCGGATACACACCCCTGCGGCCGGCAGCAGCAAGAGACCACGGCGGCAGCTATCCCCAGACAAAAGGCGGCCGGGAGAGCCGTTGGAACTCGCTATTTTATTGAATGTTTGGTTTTATTTTCGTAATTTGTGAGTCATTCTTTCGGTCTTGCCCGGGGTTCAAGGAGTCCATGTCCAACGCCATCGAGATTATCGGGGCGCGCACCCATAATCTGAAAAATATTTCCGTGACCATCCCCCGCAACCAGCTGGTGGTGATCACCGGAGTTTCGGGTTCGGGTAAATCGAGCCTGGCCTTCGATACCCTCTACGCCGAAGGACAGCGCCGGTATGTCGAGTCGCTCTCCGCCTATGCCCGCCAGTTTCTGGAGCGGATGGACCGCCCGGACGTCGACCAGATCTACGGCATCTCGCCCGCTGTCGCCATCGAGCAGAAAAACACCAGCCAAAGCTCCCGCTCCACCGTCGGCACTGCCACCGAAATCCATGACTATCTGCGGCTGCTCTATGCCCGCATCGGCCACGCCTTCTGCCCCTCCTGCGGGGAACCTGTGCGGCGGGAAGAGGTCGGCGATGTCGTGGAGCATGTGCGGAGGCTGCCGGCGGGCACCCGCTGTATCATCACTTTCCCCCATCCCGCGGATGCCCCCGGTCTCGAATCCCTGCGCCTCAAAGGCTACCATCGCTATCTCAAGCAGGGAAAGACCGTTACGTTCGACGACACCCCCCCGGAAGGAGAGCAGATCGACGTCATCGTCGACCGGCCGGTCGCATCGTCGGAGACGAGCAACCGCGTCGCCGATTCGGCCCACCTCGCTTTCGAGATGGGCAAAGGCCACCTCGACCTCCATTTCACGCAAGGCCCCGCGCAGCCCTTCTCTGAAGGCTATGAATGCGCGCGCTGCGGCATTGTCCTTTCCGAACCGCAGCCCGGGCTCTTCTCCTTCAACCACGCCACCGGCGCCTGCCCCGTCTGCAACGGCTTCGGTGACATCATCACCATCGACGAAGATCTGGTCATCCCCAATCCCGAAAAGAGCATCGCCGGGGGGTGCATCGCTCCGTGGAGCACGCCCAGCCACCGCGAGCTGTTCGAGCAGCTCATGCACATCGCCCCCCGCCATGGCATCGATATCCACGCCCCCTACGCCGAACTCGGCGAGGAGGCCAGAACGATCATCTGGAAAGGAGTCGATGACTATCCCGGCATCACGGCTTTTTTCGGCTGGCTCGAGAGCAAAAAATACAAGATCGGCGTGCGCGTTTTCCTCAGCCGCTACCGCGGCTATGTCACCTGCGCCGCATGCAAGGGCTCACGGCTGCGGCCCGAAGCCCTCAACTTCCGCATCAACGGCGTCACCATCGCCGATTTGAACCGCAGATCCCTGCTGGAGGTGCTGCACTTTTTCACGACACTGCAGCTGAGCGGCTACGAGTCGGCCATCGCCGGCCAGATCCTCAAGGAGCTGCTCAACCGCATCACCTATCTCGACACCATCGGCATGGGCTACCTGACCCTCGACCGCCGCACCGGCACGCTCTCGGGCGGTGAGTTCCAGCGCATCAATCTCGCCACCGCGCTCGGGGCCCAGCTGGTCGGATCGCTCTACATTCTCGACGAACCGACCATCGGGCTTCACCCGCGCGACAGCGCAAAACTGGTCGAGATCCTCAAGGCCCTGCGCGATATCGGCAACACGGTGGTTGTGGTCGAACACGACCGCGAGATGATGCGCCAGGCCGACCAGATCATTGACCTCGGCCCCGGTGCGGGCGAGAACGGCGGCGAAATCATCTTCAGCGGCACTTTTGACGAGATCCGCATCGACGGCCGCTCGCTGACCGGCGCCTATCTCCGCGGCAACCGCATGATCCCGCTCCCGGACCGGCGGCGTCCGCTCAGGCGACCCGGACTGCAGATCAGGGGAGCCCGGGAACACAATCTCAAGAACATCGACGTCGATTTTCCCCTCGGGGGCATGGTGGTGGTTACAGGGGTGTCCGGCTCGGGCAAGAGCACGCTGGTCCACGATGTCCTCTACGCCGGGCTGATGAAGAAAAAGGGGAGCTGGAAAAAACGTGTGGGGCGCTTCCGCAGCCTGACCGGGGAGGAGCTGATCGACGAGGTGGTGATGGTCGATCAGTCGCCCATCGGCCGCACACCGCGCTCCAATCCTGCAACCTACGTCAAGGCCTTCGATCCCATCCGCCAGCTCTTCGCCGAGACCCATCGCGCCCGCGTCCGCGGCCTGAAATCGGGGGCCTTTTCGTTCAATGTGCCCGGCGGCCGCTGCGAGACCTGTGAAGGCGCAGGCGTGGTCCGGGTGGAGATGCAGTTCCTCGCCGATCTGCTGCTCGAATGCGACAGCTGCGGCGGGAAACGCTATCGCCGGGATATCCTCGATATCCAGTACCGCGGCAAAAACATCGCCGAGGTCCTCAATATGACGGTCAGCGAGGCCCTCGATTTCTTCAGCCATGAACATGCGGTGACGCGGCGGCTGCTGCTGCTCAAGGAGGTCGGCCTGGGCTATCTCAAACTGGGGCAGCAGGCCACAACCCTCTCCGGCGGTGAAGCCCAGCGCGTCAAGCTGGCCGCCCATCTCGGCGAGCCCAGACGCAGAGAAGTCTTTTATATCTTTGACGAACCGACCACCGGGCTCCACTTCGATGATGTCGCCACCCTGCTGCATTGTTTCAACGCCCTCATCGCCGCGGGCCACTCGGTGCTGATCATCGAACACAATCTCGATGTCATCAAATGCGCTGACTATATCATCGACCTCGGCCCCGAAGGCGGAGAGGCCGGGGGCTGCGTCGTCGCACGCGGAACGCCGGAAGAGGTCGCGGAGGTCGCCGCTTCCTTCACGGGACACTATCTCAAACCGCTGCTGATAAAACCCTGATAAAAATAGATTGCATAGCGTTATAATTATTTCTATTTTTTATCCGTTTTATTGGAAAGTCAATCGCATCAGAACAAACCCTTGCATACGGGTATCCATTCTCATTGTGCTCCTCTGGCTCGCAGTGGCGAAGAGCGCCCCGGCAGCACCCGCAGATTCCGATTCTACGCAGGAAGAGCAGCCCTCCTGGAGCGGTGGTGTGGAAATTGCCCTGACCAATAACTACCTTTGGCATGGCATCTCCGTCAACAAGGGAGCGATATTGCAGCCCGCCGTGTGGCTGACACATCAAGGGGTCACTCTCTATCTCTGGAGCAGCTGGACCCTCACGCGGCAGCGCTACGATATCAAAAGGTCCGAAATCGAGGCCGCCCTCATCCATGATTTCAGTCTTGAAAATCTGGATATCGAGGTCTATTTCAACTAT
>DAOOPF010000071.1:0-17870 GCA_035388125.1 bacterium
CGCGCTTGCGCATGTTTCTTTCCGCTCCGAAGATGGAGAATTCCGGCCCCGATCAAACCTGCAGCGGCGATGAGTGCACACGAGTGGGCCAGCCAGTCGCCATAGCGGGTATAGAGGGTCCGCTTGCTTTGCAGCGTGATCCATCCTGTGATCGCCGCCTGTTTGAAGAGAGGTGTGCTTTGCGTTACCCGTCCGCAGGGATCAATGAAACAGGAGATGCCGGTGTTGGCGCAGCGGGCGACGGGGAGACGGTTTTCGATCGCGCGAAAGACGGCGAACCGGGTATGCTGAAAGGGTGCCGATGTGCGGCCGAACCAGGCGTCATTGGTGATGATACAGAGCATGCCGGCGCCGTTGCCGGCGAACCGGCGGATCAGGTCGGGAAAAACCGATTCGAAACAGATGGGTGTGGAGAGCAGCACCGGCGGCGCATCCGCCCCGCCTTGCGCCGGCCGGACACTGAAAACGGTAAACTCTTCTCCGGGCGTATAGTCCCCCACACCGAGTTCGAGATCGGAGAGCCACTCCTTGAGATAGTTAAAGGGGAAGTAGTCGCGGAACGGGATGCGTTCCGAGCCCGGGACCAGGCGCATTTTGCGATAGGAGGTCAAAAATCTGGATCCAGGTTCGATCAGGAAGGCGGCATTGTAATAGGAATAGGAGGTGTCGTCGGTGAACTGGTAATCAAGGCCGCCGGTCAGCAGCGGAATCTGCAGCGAATCAACAAAGTTGTGCAGACGGCGCAGATAGCGCGGCTCGCTGCCGAGGAAAAAAGGCATCGCCGTTTCTGGCCAGACGATCAGGTCGGGATTTCCGGCCGCAGCGTCGCGCGACATGGCCTCGTAGAGGGCGACATTCCTGTCGGTGCTGCCCACTTCCCACTTTTCAAAAGGATCGACATTGCCCTGCAACAGCGCCAGGGTGACCGGCCGGCCGCTATCCTGGGGGCGGCGCAGCACAAAGAGACCGTGCAGCGCCGGCAGGACGATGAGCAGCGCCAGCGCCAGCAGGACGCGCTGCCGGCTCGGCCGGCTGGTGAATTCGCGGGCGGTGAGCCAGATCAGCACATTGAGAACAAAGACCCAGAGGCTGACACCCCAGATCCCGGTGTATTCAGCGAACTGGATAAGGGGAAGATAGTAGGACTGGGTATAACCCAGATAATTCCACGGAAAAGCCGTCTCGGAGAGGGACTGCAGGTACTCTATAGCCAGCCAGAGGAAAGGCAGCAGCAGCCATGCCTTGCGTCCGAAGCGGCGCAGCAGGAGGATGTGCAGCAAGCCATAGAGAGTCAGGGCAAACGGGATGATCAGTATGGCGGCGATAAAGCCAGCCTGGGTGACATTCGCGATCCAGTAGAGGGTGGTGATGCAGATGAAAAGGCCGGTCAGGTAGCTCCAGCGCATGCCTTCGCCGGCGGTTTTACCCTCGAGGAGGAGGAAAAAGGGATAGAGGGCGAACCAGCCGATGAAACCGGTGCGAAAGGGTGGCAAGGCGAAGGCCAGCATGACGGCCGTGAGCACGCTGAGGAGCAGGTTTCTTTTCATAGTAGCAGCAATCCTGTGTTCCTGTACGCTGGCATCATCCGCCGGGGAGCCGGCGCCGTGGGCGGTGGAGAGCTGGATGAGCCGTGTTGACGGGCGATGATCAATGCGAAGCGGGAGCGGTCAACTCCCGGAGGGATGCCTGCGGCGAAACTGGATGCGGTCGAGGAAGGCCTGCAGCATAAAGGCGGCGGCGATCTGGTCGATTTTATCGCGCTGCCGCGATGGCTGCTGGCCGCGCTCATGCAGGCTTTTATGGGCGCTGGCTGTTGTCCAGCGCTCATCCTGTGTAAAGACCGGAATGGCTGCGGCCTCAGCCAGCAGGGCGGCAAAAGCCTGGGCGGCTTCAGCCTTATCGCCCAGGCTGCCATTCATGTGCAGGGGCAGGCTGACGACCAAAGCGACGGCCGCCTGCTCCTGCACCGATGATATTATTTGTTCAACGGGAAATCCCTGCCCTTTTCGGAACAGAGTGATCAGGGGAAAGGCTATGGTTTGCATCGGATCGCTGACCGCAAGGCCGAAGCGCTTCTCGCCATAATCAATCCCGAGAATGCGTCCCAAAGGCAGCTGCTCAACGGGAATAGGGGATAAATCTGCCATACCGGACTGCGATCTCGCACAGGCGAGGTTGGTTTACAGATCCTCTGGGGCCAACGGCTGTTTCAAGACCTCTTTGAGCAGCTTGCCCGCCTTGAAATGGGTTTTACGGCGCGCCGGAACGTAAATGATCTCACCGGTCTTGGGGTTGCGGGCTTTGGGCTTGGGCTTGGTTTTCTTGACTTCAAAAACACCGAAGTCACGGATCTCGATGCGCACTTCAGGATTGGCTTCGGACATAAACTCCCGCAGTGCCTGAAAGACGCCGTCGACCACCTTTTCGGTCAGATATATTTTTTCTCCCACGATCTTCGCAGTTCGCTTGGCTACATCTTTTTTCGTGATCGTGGATTTCAAAGCCTCATCAGCCATGGCCAGCTCCTAAGATTGGGTTTTGAAATAGGTATAGTTATTGTCGTCCACAGTATAACACTATAATTAATAACCATAAATAACTATTTTTTAGATAAAAGACAACAAAAAAATGCATGGAAGGTCATAAAATTACAAAAAAAATGCATTTTTTTCATTCACTTAGGCTCTGACCAGCGGCTGACGGAGATCACGCCAGCCACTTTCTTGATTTTGGCGATAATCCGGTTAAGATGCTCAAGATCATAGACTTCAACGCTGATCGTGCAGTTGACCAGCGAGACATCGGCATTCATGTTGGCGCTGACGATGATGCCGTCAGAAGTCGACACCGCTTCCGAAAGATCCGCAAGGAACTTGCTGCGGCGCTCGCAGAGGATATAAAGCCCGGCGAGAAAGCGGTTTTCCTTGTCCACATCCCAGGCGACATCGATGATGCGCTCGGTCTCCTGCATCAGACGGAGCAGATTGTTGCAGCTGTTGGTGTGCACAACGATCCCGCGCCCCCTGGTGACAATGCCAGTGATCGGATCTCCCGGCACAGGATTGCAGCACTTGCCGAAGCTGAGCATGATGTTGTCCATACCGGCGACGCTCACCCCCTTGGTCGACTTGCGCGCCCGTTCGATAAAGCGTTTGAAGAGGGATTCATTGTTGGCGGACGGCTTGTCTTCCGGTATGATCTTGTGCACCACCGCGTCGAGTTTGATCTCCCCCCGGCCCAGGGCCGCGAACAGCATCTGTGCCTCTTTGAGGTTGAATTTGCCGGCCAGATCAGCCAGATCGACATCCTTCAGCTTGATGGAGAATCTGCTAAGCGCACGGGTGAGCATCTCCTCCCCCAGCCTGGCACTGCTTTCGAACTGGGTGTCGCGCAGCCATTTCTTGATGCGGCCTTTGGCCTTGGCGCTGGTCGCGAAGCTCAGCCAGCCTTCGTTGGGCCGCTGGTTGGCGGAGGTGATGATCTCCACCGTGTCGCCGCTGACCAGGTGATGGCTGAGGGGTACGATGCGGCCGTTGACTTTGGCGGCCAAACAGTGAAGCCCGATATCTGTGTGGACGGCGAAAGCAAAGTCGACCGGCGTGGAGTGAGCCGGCAGACGGTAGAGATCCCCGCGCGGCGTAAAGACAAAGACCTCATCCTGAAAGAGATTGATCTTGAGATGCTCCATAAACGAGCTGGTTTCGACCTCCTCGTCATCCACCGCCTCGAGCACCTGACGCAGCCAGCCCATGTGCTTGTCGAGCTCATCCTCCTGCAGGCGGCCCTCCTTGTAGCGCCAGTGGGCGGCGATGCCGTCCTCGGCGGTCCGGTGCATGGACTCGGTGCGGATCTGAATCTCAACCTTTTTGCCGTCCGGGCCTATGACCGTGGTGTGGAGGGATTGATAGCCGTTGTTCTTGGGCATCGCGATGTAATCCTTGAAACGCTCATGGATCGGGGTGTAGAGGGAGTGGACAATGCCCAGAGTGTGGTAGCACTCTTCCACCTTTTCGACGATGATGCGGATGGCGTGGAGGTCGTAGATCTCCTCGAAGACGATGCCGCGCTTGACAATCTTGTTATAGATGCTGTAAAAATGCTTGGGGCGGCCTTCGAAACGGGCGTGGATGCGCGCTTCGACCAGGGCTTCCCGCACCGGTTTGGTGACGTGGCTGATGATCAGTTCGCGCTCGCGCCGGGTGGCGTTGATCCGCTTGACAAGGTCGTTATAGATTTCCGGTTCGAGGAATTTCAGGGAGAGGTCCTCGAGCTCCCACTTGATCTTGGCCAGGCCCAGACGGTGGGCGAGCGGGGCGTAGACTTCACGGGTTTCGAGGGCGATGCGGCGCCGCTTCTTCTCCGGCAGAAACTCGAGGGTGCGCATGTTGTGAAGGCGGTCGGCGAACTTGATGATGATCACCCGGATATCCTTGACCATCGAGAGCAGCATCTTGCGAAAGTTTTCCGCCTGACGCTCCTCGAATTCGAGCAGTTTGATATCTGAGATCTTGGTGACCCCGTCGACGAGACTGGCGATATTGGGGCCGAACTCGCTTTCAACGCGGGCGACATTGTATTCGGTGTCTTCAGCGACGTCATGGAGGATGGCCGCAGCGATGGTCTCATAGTCCATTTTCAGACCGGTGAGGATCTTGGCGACCTCGAGGGGATGTTCGAAGTATTTGTGGCCGGATTTGCGCAGCTGATTCCGGTGCGCCTCATAGCTGAACTCGAAGGCCTTGCGCAGCACAGCCGCGTCCATGGACTGGTTGTAGCGCCGTATCCGGCGCACAAGCCCTTCGAATACCTTTTGGTACACTTCTTCCATGCTTTTCTGCCGCCGGATATCAGTAAGGAGCCGGGCTAATGGTCTGGATTTCTGGCTGTCTGGATTCCTTGCCGGCGAAAAGGAGATACTCTTTGTAAAAGTAAGCGTTCACGCTGTCGGTGGGGCCGTTGCGCTGTTTGGCGACGATGATTTCGGCGTCGTTTTCCTGGCCGGGCTCGACCGGTCCGTACACCGATGGGCGGTAGATGAACATGACCACATCGGCGTCCTGTTCGATGGCGCCCGATTCGCGCAGATCCGAAAGCATCGGCTTGCGTTCGCCTCGCGCTTCGACTGCGCGCGAGAGCTGGGAGAGGGCCAGAACCGGGATGTCGAGCTCCTTGGCGAGGGCCTTGAGGGACTGGGAGATCTGGGCGATCTCGATCTGACGGCTCTCGACCCGGCCGACGCCGTGAACCAGCTGCAGATAGTCGACCACGAGCAGGCCGATATTGTATTCGATCTTGAGGCGGCGCGCCTTGGAGCGGATTTCCATGATATTCATGGCCGGGGAATCGTCGATATAGATCGGCGCCTTTTCGAGGGTGCCAAGGGCGTTCATCAGCTTGGACATCTGGTCCTGCGGCAGCTTGCCGATGCGCACCAGATGGGCATCGACCCGGGCCTCCGAACAGAGCAGGCGCATGGCGATCTGGGGCGAGGCCATTTCCAGCGAAAAGATGCCGACGGGCACCCCGTAACTGGCTGCCGAGCGAGCCATATTCAGAGCCAGAGCGGTTTTGCCCATCGAAGGCCGGGCGGCGAGGATGATCAGTTCCGAATTCTGCAGGCCGGAGAGCAGGCGGTCGAGATCCTTAAAGCCGGTCGGCACGCCAATCACCCCGTCGGCCCTGGAGTTGTAATGATCGATGAGGTTCATGGTCTCGAAGAGGATCGGCCGCAGATGCTCAAACGCCCTCCGCTTGCTGCGCTCGGAGAGGCTGAAGATCTTTTTCTCCGCCACATCGATGACATCGTAGGCATCCTCCCCGCCTTCGTAGCAGTCCTGCTGGATCTCCCCGGATATCTCGATGAGCTTGCGCAGCAGGGCGCGGTTGAGGACGATGCGGCAGTACTGCTCGATATTGGCCGCCGACGGGATGCGCTCCACCAGTTCGGTGAGATAGTAGTGGCCGCCCACCTTGTCGAGTTCCTTGCTCTTCTCCAGTTCGGCCGAAAGGGTGAGGAGATCGATGGGCTCGCTGTGTGAATAGAGGTTGCGCGCGGCCATGAATATGCGGCGATGGGCATCCTTGTAGAAACAGGTTTCGTCGAGAAGTTCGAAGAGGGTGTTGGCGGCATGGGGCTCGATCATCACCGAGCCGAGGGCGGCCATTTCGGCTTCAATCGACTGCGGCGGCAGCTTGACGGGAGTTTCATTGTGTTCAGGCATAGTCGGCTCGCTCAGCGTGGGTGATTCTCAGCCAGAAATTCATCGTAGAGTCGGCGCAGCAGCTGGACGTCCTGCCAGGTTTCGCGCTTGAATTTGGGATAGCGGAGCAAAGCAGCCGGATGATAGGTGACGATCAGCCGGGAGCCTTTCCACTGATGGACCTTGCCGCGCAGCTGCGTGAGGGGAGCCTGGCTCTGCAGCATGGTCTGGGCACTGAAGCGCCCGAGACAGAGAATGAAAGCCGGGTGGATCAATTCCAGCTGTTTTTCGAGGTAGGGCAGGCAGTTAGCCACCTCGTCCGGCAGGGGATCGCGGTTGTTGTCCGGCCGGCATTTGAGCAGGTTGCAGATATAGACCTCGCTCCTCTTCAACTCGATGGAGGCCAGAATCCTGGTGAGGAGCTGTCCCGCCTCGCCGATGAAGGGTATACCCTGCTGGTCTTCGTGAAAGCCGGGGGCTTCGCCGATCAGAACAATGTCGGCGGAGGGATTTCCCTCGCCAAAGACCAGGTTCCTGCGCCGCCCGCCGATGGCGCAGCGCTGGCAGCCGCTGATCCGCTCCTGCAGCTCTGCCAGGGTGGAGAGATCAAGGTCGGGAAGGGGCTCAACCGTACGGGGAGGTGGGCTTTCTACGGCCTCCCGGATGCGCGTCACCGCATCCGGTCTGCGGTCCGCACCTTCTGCAGCGGCACCTGCCGCAGCGGCTTCACCGCTTCTCCCGACCAGCGCCTCCTTCGGGAGGGCCAGTTCATCGCCATAGAGCTCGATCTGCTGTTCGAGAAAGCGGCCAAGTTCTTCTGCCGGATCAGTTGTCATAGGCTCTGCTCTTTTTCCCACTCGAGGATGGCCGTCAGCAGCCTGTCGGCCACCTCCGGTTTGGACATCAGCGGCCATTTCTCCGGCTCACGGCCGCGTCTGAGCAGGGTAATGATGTTGGTATCCACAGCGAACCCGGCGCCCGCTTCGATGGGATTATTAACCACGATCATGTCGAGATTTTTTTCCTCAAGCTTGCGCAGCGAGGCGGGGATCTCATCGGTCGTCTCGACGGAAAAGCCGACATGAATTCGGCCGCCCTTGCTGAGGCCGGCGCTCCTGAGGATATCTTCCGTCCGGGTCAGGGGAAGAGCAATCTCCTGCTCCCCCTTCTTGATCTTTTGCGCTGACAAAGCGGCCGGCCGGTAATCGCTGACCGCCGCGGCCATGAGGAGCAGATCGGAGCCGGGCAGATGCTGTGCCACCACCTGAGCCATCTCGGCGGCGGTGGTGACCCGGATGACCTCAATACCCGCAAAGGGGCGTTCGCCGCTTGGTCCGGTCACGAGGGTCACCCCGGCGCCGCGCAGGGCGGCCATTTCAGCCAGGGCATAGCCCATCTTGCCGGTGGAGCGGTTGCCCAGATAGCGCACGGGATCGAGCGGCTCATGCGTCGGCCCGGCCGTGACCAGCACGCGCTTGCCCTGGAAATCGAGGGGCCGGCGCAGGAGCCTGCGCACCGCGTCCACGATCTCCGGGATGGCGGCCAGACGCCCCTGCCCCACTTCGCCGCAGGCCAGCTCGCCGCTTCCGGGCGCGACGATGCCCCAGCCGTGCGCGCGCAGGAGTTGTTCATTTTGCTGATAAACGGGATTGGCGTACATCTCTTTGTTCATGGCCGGGCAGAAGAGGAGTGGCGCAGTGGTGGCGAGAAGAGTGGTTGTAAGAGCATTATCCGCAAAACCGTGGGCGGCTTTGGCGATGGTATTGGCCGTCGCTGGGCAGATGACGAAACAGTCCGCCCAGCGCGCCCATTCGATGTGCACGGTCCCTCCACCCAGCTCGCCGGAAAATAGCCCGACGAGGACGGGGTGGCCGGTCAAGGTTTCGAAGGTCAGCGGGGTGACGAATTCCATGGCCGCAGGGGTCATGATCACGCGGACCGAGGCCCCGCGTTGAGCGAGCTGCCGTACCAATTCCGCAGCCTTGTAGGCCGCGATACCGCCAGTCACGCCAACCACCACTTTCCTGTTCGTCAGCATGCGGCTCTCACTTCCTGAATGGTACTATCCGGGGTACTGCTTGTTGAGCTTGCCCTCGAGCATCTCCTGCAGGGCGACGCTGGTGGGCTTGGGAAGTTTAAGGTACTGGCGGTCAACGACATCCTGGCTGACACCTTCGTCATCATAGTTGTCGTTGTTGCTCATCGAGGCAGCTTCAGCATCGAGCACCTTTTTCTGCAAATCGTTGATCTGGCGGGCGCGGCGGGCGATCATGATGATCGCTTCATAGACATTCTCAGCAAACTGGTCGAGATGATCAATGGGCAGTGTTTTGATCATATACAGGGCCTCCCTATATGAATAATATGAATTCTACTATTTTTTAACGCCATCATGCCGCTCATCAAGCCGGCCGGCGATAATCTTTTTAACTCTGGCGACGCTCCTGCTCAGATCGCGGTTGATGACGGTGAACTCGAACCTCTTGGCCATCTCCATCTCCATCGGCACACGCTGGAGGCGGATGCGGACGGCCTCCGAAGCTTCTGTGCCCCGCCCGACCAGCCTCTGTTTGAGGGTCTCGAGGTCGGGAGGCGCGATAAAAATCATCAACGTCTGCTGCGGAAACCGCCGCTGAACGGCAAAAGCTCCCATGACGTCGATGTCAAAAAAGACGATACGCCCCTCCTGCAGCCATTTTTCGATCGGCTTGACCGGGGTGCCATAGAGATGGCCGTGAACACGCTCAAATTCGACCAGCTCGTCCTTCCGGATCATCTCCTCGAAACCGGACTCGTCCACGAACCAGTAATCAATGCCGTCCTGCTCGTTGGGGCGCATGGCCCGGGTGGTCGCGGAGATCGAGTAGCGGTAGCGGGGATCCCCCTCGCTGAGAATCTTGCGGATGATCGTCGATTTGCCGCCGCCGGATGGCGAAGAGATCACGACCAGAAGGCCTTTTTGCGCCATGCGGCCTCTCACGTTCGCCTATTCGATGTTCTGGATCTGTTCGCGCAGCTTTTCCACCTCATCCTTGATCTCGACCACAAGATGGGATATCCCGAGAGAACTGGATTTGCTGCCGATGGTATTGACCTCGCGATGCATCTCCTGCAGAAGGAAATTCAGCTTGCGGCCGGAGGCGTTTTCATGCTCCAGAATATGGATAAAGGCCTTGTTATGGCTGTGAAAGCGGACGCACTCTTCGGTGATATCCAGACGATCGGCCATGAGAGCGAGCTCATTCTCAAGCCGGCCCTCGTCGACATGTTCCTCTTTGACCAGCAGGGCGATGCGCTGGCGCAGTTTTTCCATTTCAGCCGCGGGCTGTTCGGCGCCCAGTTCGGCCGCGCGCGTGATCATGGTGTCAAGACTGTTGATGCGCTTGACAAAGTCCTTGAGCAGTTCTTCACCCTCTTTGCGCCGCATCACCTGGATATCCTCGAGCACCTTGACCAGGGCCGCGCGTGTGCACTCCCAGTAGCGCTCCGCCTCGGGAGTTTTGTCATCGACGACGATGATATCGGGCAGGCTCAGGAGCTGGCTGAGCTGGATCTCGCCGGCGAGGCCGAGATCTTTCTGCAGCTCTTTGACCAGGCGGTAATAGGAGTGGGCCATGGGCTTGTTGAGCACCAGCTGCTGCACGTTGGAGCTCTCGCTGGTCAGGCTGATGGCGATATTGATTCGGCCGCGCGAGAGGCTCTTGCCGACCAGATCCTTGATCTGGGCCTCGTAATCGGCCAGCACCCGCGGAATGCGCAGCGAGAAATCGAGAAAGCGGTTGTTGACCGAACGGATCTCCACGAGCACTTCGATGTCACCGATCTTGTGGGAGGCGCGGCCGAAACCGGTCATGCTTGAAATCATGGCATCATCCTGATGATTGCAGCTTTGTTAAAATGCAGCATGTATTTTAATGATTTTTTTTGATATAGTCAATTCATTTTTTGGGATTGCGGGGCCGCCGGCCGGCTTGGGTCGGCGGACAGGCAACTGCGGCGGGCTATTTCCGGGCCTTGCGCTCTTCAATCCGCACCCGCAGCGAGATGCGGTGCGAATTGTCCAGCTGATCATGCTTCAGAAAGGCGTAATCGACATCGATGCGCGGCAGACGCAAGCCGGCGCCGGCGCTGAGATAGCCGGTGTCGCTGCCGAGGCGCAGCGACGCGATATTATGGAAAACCCACTCGGCGCCGAGATGGAAATCGGCGCTCACAGGACCATAATGGGCCTGGGCCGCGAGCTTGCGGCCTTCCATGCGCAGATCAGCATCCGCCGCCAGGAGCAGGCGGCTCTTGAGCGGCCTGATCATGAAGGGATAGGCTCCCCCCACCTTGAGCGTGGGCGAGACCAGCTCGCGCTCGCCGGTATCCCAGGCGAGGAGCGTGGTGGTGAAATCCTGCAAATTGGCGCCCAGGCGCAGGGAGCGCCAGGGAAGCCAGATCGCCCCGATATCGAAACCGGCGCCCCAGGCGGTGTTGTCGCCGACTCCCTTGTGGACCAGCTTGGCGCTTGCCCCCCAGGCGAAACGCCCGGTTTGCATACGGGCATAACTGAGATAAAAGGCATATTCAGCGTCGTTGACGCTGCGCACCTGGTAGGGACGATTGCTGAGGGTGTTGCCCTTGTCATCGGTATAGGTGGCGTCAAGGGGCAGATCGGGCCGCGGCAGGGCCGTGACCGGGATATCGTCGACGGCGAGGCGGACCATGTTGATGCCGATGGTCTCCCGGCGGGTGATGGGCATGGCCCCGCCGACATAGTCGTAATTGACCACTCCGCCGAAGCGCCGCGCGTGCATGAAACCGAGCTCGGGGTAGCGGATGGTGGAGAGACCGGCCGGATTCCAGTAGCCGAAAGTCACATCACCGGTTACTGCAGCATACGCTCCGCCCATGCCCAGGGCGCGGGCGCCGACGCCTCCGGCCATGAACTCGCCGGCGTATTTCCTGATTTCCGCCGCCTGGGTGAATGTCGCAAGGAAAAGGAAAATCCCCGTCAGCGATATGGAACACCGTTTGACCACGCAGGTACCTCTGTTTGCATAACAAAATTGCCGTTGCGTCGCCTGGTGGGCGATCTATATAATATATTATTTAGTTTTGATAGTACAAACGATAAATCGGCCCACTGCGGCCCGGGGTGAGATTCTGCGCCGCGCGCCTGCCCTTTATTGGTCGGCGGCCAGCTGCCGCAGCTCTTCCAGCTTGTTGAGGGCCTCGAGCGGGGTCAGCTGGTTGGGGTCGAGCTTTTTCAGCTCCTCGCGCAGGCTCTTCTCCAGCTCGGCGAACAGGTTGAGCTGCTCTACCGGACGTTCCGTCTCCACCCGGTGGTGTGCCAGCCGGGGTCCTTTATCCGGGTCAAGTGATCCGGATTCCAGATTGGCAAGGATCTCTCGCGCCCGCAGAATGACCGGACGGGGCAGGCCGGCGAGCTGGGCGACATGGATGCCGTAGCTGTGGTCGCAGCCGCCCGGGACGATCTTGCGCAAAAAGACGATGCGGTCGCCCCACTCTTTCACCGCCACATTGTAGTTTCTTACACGCGGCAGTACAAGTTCCAGTTCCGTCAATTCATGATAATGAGTGGCAAAGATGGTTTTTGCGGCAATCCGCGGCGTCTCATGGATGAACTCGGCCACCGACCAGGCGATGGAGAGGCCGTCGAAGGTGCTGGTGCCGCGGCCGATCTCATCGAGGAGGATCAGGCTGCGCGGGGTGGCGTTGTTGAGGATATTGGCGGTCTCGACCATCTCGGTGAGAAAGGTGCTCTCCCCCGCGGCCAGATTATCCGAAGCGCCGACACGGGTGAAGACACGGTCGACCAGGCCGATCTCAGCCGAAGCGGCCGGCACGAAGGAGCCCATCTGGGCCATGATGACGATCAATCCGACCTGGCGCAGAAAAGTCGATTTTCCCGCCATGTTGGGCCCGGTGACGATCAAGAGCTGCTCCCTGGATGTAACCATGCGGGTGTCATTGACGACAAAGGACTCGCCCGCCGGGAGCAGGCGCTCGATGACGGGATGACGGCCCTCACGGATGTTGAGCTCCTCCCCTTCGTTCATGACCGGACGGACGTAGCCATAGTCGACTGCGGCCTGGGCCAGACAGCTGAGACAGTCGATGCGGGCGATGATGCGGGCGTTCTCCTGCAGGACGACGGTGTCGGTGAGGATGCGCCGGCGCAGCTGATCGAAAAGCTCGTACTCCAGATCGACGATCTTTTCTTCGGCGCCGAGCACCTTCTCCTCATACTCCTTCAGCTCCGGGGTGATAAAGCGCTCGGCGTTGACCAGGGTCTGTTTGCGGATGTAGTAAGGCGGCACCCGCGAGATATTGGGGTTGGTCACCTCGATGAAATAGCCGAAGACCCGGTTATAGTTGACCTTGAGCGAAGTAATGCCGGTGCGGTCGCGCTCCTGCTGCTGCAGACGGGCGATCCAGTCCTTGCCGCTGAAGGCGATCTCGCGCAGTTCGTCCAGCCGCTGGTTAAAGCCGCTGCGTATAAAGCCGCCGTCGGTCACCGAAAGGGGCGGATCCTGGACGAGTGCGCGCTCGATCTCGTCGCGCAGCAGGGGCAGGGGGTTGAGCTTTTCCCGCGCCTCCGCGAGCAATCCGGCGCCCGCAGCAGCCAGTTGACCGGTGAGCATCTCGACCATCCTGAGGGAATGGAGCACCGCCACGGCATCGCGCGCGTTGGCTCGTCCGGTCGCAAAGCGGGCAAGCAGCCGCTCCAGATCACCGCTCAGTTTGAGGGTTTCGATCACCTCGCTGCGCAGCGCGGCATCCCGGCTCAGTTCTTCCACCGCGTCGTGACGCTCGCAGATCGCGGTGAGGTTCAGGAGGGGATAGTTGATCCACTGCACGAGCATGCGGCCGCCCATGGGGGTTCTGGTCTGGTCAATCGTCCCGAGCAGGGTGCCGTGTTTGCGCGCCGAATGGAGGGAGAGCACCAGCTCGAGATTCCGCCGCGAACTGCTGTCGATGATCATATACTCCTCATCGGCGGCGCGGGCGAGCCGGTTGATATGGATCAGCTTCTCCTTCTGGTTCTCGCGCAGGTAGGCGAGCACGCCGCCGGCGGCCGATATCCCGAGCGGCAGATCCTCGACACCGAAGCCCTTCAGGGAGAGGGTGCCGAAGTGGTCGTTGAGAGTCTCGACCGCATAGTCGTGATTGAAGGTCCACTCCTCGCGGCGGGTAACCGTGAGCCAGGGCTTCTCCCTGAGCAGCCCCTCCACGGCCGGCTGAGGCGCGGTGCTGAGCAGAATTTCAGCCGGAGCAAGGGTGAGAATGAACTCGGCCAGTCCATTGAGGGCGAGTTCCCCCGCCCGGAATTCGCCGGTGGAGACGTCGACCACGGCAGTGCCGACGCGCTGGTCCTGCACAACCAGGCCGAGCAGATAATTGTTTTTCTTGGTCTCGAGCAGGTCGTCGATCACGGCGGTGCCCGGTGTGACGACCTCGAGCACCTCCCGTTTGACGATGTTTTTCGCGAATTTGGGATTTTCAGTCTGTTCGCAGATGGCGACCCGATAGCCTGCCTTGATCATCCTGGCCAGATAGGTATCGAGGGCGTGATGGGGAAAGCCGGCGAGGGGCACATCGGCGGACTTGCCGTGCGCGCGGGAGGTGAGGGTGATGCCGAGAACGGCGGCGCCGGTTTTGGCATCTTCGAAAAACATTTCGTAAAAATCGCCCATCCGGAAAAAGAGCACCGCATCCTTATGCTTGCTCTTGATGGCCATGTACTGCTCCATCAGCGGAGTTTTGATCTGATCTTTGGTCACGGTCGCTCTCTACGCAAAAGGGCCTTCGGGCGATCAGGCATCGGGATTTTGTCCGGCGGATTTGATCGCAGTGAGATCGATCCCCCAGTTGAGCTTGGTGCGCAAAACATTGAAAAAGTCGCGCTTGCCGGTATCCACCCATCTGATCTTGTACTCCCCCCTCTCGATATGGACCCGGTCGCCGGGATGCAGGTTGAGGCGGTTCCGGCCATCGATGTTGACCTGTGCGGTGTGGGAATTGTTGACCAGGCCGAGTTCGAGCCGGCAGTTCTCCGAGAGGACGATGGGACGAACTGTCAGGGAGTGAGGGCAGATCGGCGTGACGATGATCGCCTCCATGGTCGGCATCAACAGGGGGCCGCCGGCCGAGAGCGAATAGGCGGTAGAGCCGGTCGGTGTGGCGATGATCACCCCGTCGCAGCGATAGGTATTTAGAAAGGTGCCGTCGACGCTGGCCTCGACCAGTATGAGCCTGGGCACGCTCCCCTTTTCGATGACGACATCGTTGAGGGCGTGAAAGCTCCTGCGCTGGCCGGCGGAATCGATGGTCACCTTGAGGATCATGCGCTCGATCAGAGAGTAGCACCCCGCCACCAGGTCGTCGATGGTCTCCTCCATCTCCTCCAGCGGCACTTCGGCGAGAAACCCCAGGCCGCCGAGATTGACGCCGAGGATGGGGGTGCCGCTGGCGCCCATCTCGCTGGCGGTGGCGAGCAGGGTGCCGTCCCCGCCGAAGGCGGCCATAACATCGCACTGAGGGCCGATCTCCTCCAGCGGCAGGCAGCGGCACTCCGGGCCCAGTCCAAGGAACTCCCTCAGCTCCCGGTCGAAGACCTGCTGCACCTCAAGCTCATCGAGACGGGCGGAGAAACGCAGGATGGTCTCGCGGACGCGGGGTTTTTTCTTGTTGCCGGCGATCCCGATGATCATATAGTTTTTGCATGCCTGTTGAAGCGGAACAGATTGCGAATTCTGCCGGATTTGCCGTTCTCGCGGCCGGCCCGGGCGGATTTGACCGCCGCGACGATGGCCTCTGTGCTCAGACCGGCCTGGTTGAGCATAAAATCGCGGGTGCCCTGGCTGAGAAAAGAGTCGGGCAAACCGCAGCGGATCAGTCCGACCTCCTCGCCGTGACGGTCGGTCAGATATTCAGCCACCGCGCTGCCGAAACCGCCGGCAAGCGTGCCCTCTTCCAGGGTGATAATGATTTTGAAACGTGCAGCGAGATCATCCAGCATCTCACGATCGAGCGGCTTGACGAACCGTGCATTGATGACCTCCACAGAGATCTCCTCCTGCTCCCGCAGGATGCGGGCGGCGGCGCTGGCCTTGCGGGCGAGATGACCGATAGCGAGCAGAGCGATCTCCTCGCCCTGGTCGAGAACCTCGCTGCGTCCGATAGGCAGGAGGTTGAAATCGCCGGAGAGCTCCACCCCCTCGCCGGATCCCCGCGGATAGCGGATGGCCACCGGCCCCTGGTCATAGTGCAGCGCCGTGAAAAGCATGTGGCGCAGCTCTTCCTCGTCTTTCGGGGCCATCACCACCAGGTCGGGCACCGTGCGCAGATAGGCGATATCAAAGATGCCATGGTGGGTGGGTCCGTCATCTCCGACAATGCCGGCGCGGTCGATGGCGAGCACCACCGGCAGCTTTTGCAGGGCGACATCGTGGATGAGATGATCGTAGGCGCGCTGGAGAAAAGTGGAATAGATCGCGATGACCGGGCGGGCGCCCTGGGCCGCCATCCCCGCCGCAAAGGTCACGGCGTGCCCCTCGGCGATCCCGACATCGAAAAAGCGCTGGGGATACTTTTCGGCAAAACTCTGCAGCCCGGTGCCGAGCGACATTGCGGCGGTGATGCCGACCAACCTGGGCTGCGAGGGAGCGAGGTCGCACATCGCCTGGCCAAAAACCTCGGTATAGCTGGGAATGGTGCTGCTTTTAACGGGAATGCCGGTCACTTTGTCGAATTTACCCAGGCCGTGAAAGACCGGGGCGTTCTCCTCGGCGGGACGGTAGCCCCTCCCCTTCTTGGTGAGGACGTGCAGCAGGATCGGGCCGTGCAGCTCCTTGATTTCGTGCATGGTATGGAGCATCTCGGCGAAATTGTGGCCGTCGATCGGACCGAAATAACGGAAGCCGAGCCTCTCAAAGAGGACGCCCGGCATGATGAAACCCTTGAGGCTCTCTTCCATGCGGCGCGCAGCCACACGGATGCGCGGCCCCATGCGCTCGAATTTGCCGGTGAAATCCCAGATATCCGATTTGATCTTGTTGTACAGGGGATTGGAAATGAGGTTGGTGAGATATTTGGACATGGCGCCGACATTGCTCGAGATCGACATGCTGTTGTCATTGACGATGACAATGATGTCTTTCCCGGACGCGCCGGCATTGTTCAACCCCTCATAGGCCAGCCCCCCGGTGAGGGCGCCGTCGCCGATGACAGCGACCACCTTAAAGTTCTCCTCCGCCAGATCGCGCGCGCAGGCGATGCCGAAGGCCGCGGATATGGAGGTGCTGGCGTGGCCGACGCCAAAGGCATCGTAGGGGCTCTCGCTGCGTTTGGGGAAACCGCTGATTCCCCCATCCTGGCGGATGCTGTGAAAAGCCTCACGCCGGCCGGTGACGATCTTGTGGGTGTAGGCCTGATGGCCGACATCCCAGACGATCTTGTCCTGCGGGGAATCCAGGACATGATGGAGGGCGAGGGTCAGTTCGACCACGCCGAGAGATGGGGCAAGGTGGCCCCCGGTCTCGCAGGTGGTCTGAACAATATAGTCGCGGATCTCCCGCGCCAGCTGGGTCAATTGGGGGATGTCAAGATTCTTGATATCCGCCGGAGAGTTGATCTGGGGAAGCAATTCATCCATAAGTAACCTTTAGAACATCCATTTATGATAGCGTTGCCGCTTTGGCCAATGGCTATAACAACCTGCAAAAGCAATCTAATCCAGATCGGCCTCTTCTACCTCAAAGCCTTCTGCAGTCTTGCTCAAAAGCTGGATCTTTTTCTCCGCTTCATCGAGCCTGGCGATGCAAAAGGCGAGCAGTTCATTACTCTCTTCAAAGAGCTGCAGGGACTCTTCCAGCGGCGCGCTGCCCTCTTCCAGGAGGGCGGCGATCTCTTCCAGTCGCGCCATGGCCGCTTCAAAGTTTTTGGGGGGCATGATTCTGTCCTTCCGTCATTTGGGGCGCATCATTTTCCGGTGCTCTTGCGATCGTCCAGCACGGTCAAGCCGGGACGAATTTCAACGATTTGGCTGACCAGGCGGTCCTTTGCGAGCTGGACCTGGATGGTCTCGCCCGTCTTGAGCCCCTCCGCGCTGCGCAGAAAAGCCGCTTCGCCTTCGCGCCAGCACAGGGCATAGCCGCGGCCGAGCACGGAAACCGGCGCCAGGTCACGGCAGCGCTGGGCAAGATTTCCGGCGCGCAGACGCTCGCGGCGGAGACGGGTGAGCAGGGAGAGAGAGCAGAGATGTTCAAGCTCATCGAGGCGCTGGCGGCGCTGCCGGACCAAGTCGAGGGGACGGCGCAGGCCGTAGCTGGAGCGGAAGCCTGCGAGCCGCAGCCGTTCATGGCCGATCCGGCGCTGCAGGACGTGGCGGAGGAACCTGGCCGTGCCCGCCAGCTGGCTGCGCAGCTCGCCCGCATCGGGGAGCACCAGCTCCGCCGCAGCCGAAGGGGTCGGAGCGCGCAGGTCGGCGACAAAATCGGCGATGGTGAAATCGATCTCGTGGCCGACCGCCGAGACGACCGGAATGCGGGAGTTGAAGATGGCGCGGGCGACGACCTCCTCGTTGAAAGCCCAGAGGTCCTCGAGGCTGCCTCCCCACCGGCCGACGATGATGACATCCACACCGCCGTATTCATTCAACTC
>DAOOPF010000072.1:0-17726 GCA_035388125.1 bacterium
TCGGAGAGATGGAGCAGAAAATCGGCCGCTTTGGCGCCCTCCTCACCGGATTTGCAATGGATGCCGGCGAGTTGATAAAGACCGCGCAGTCTGATGCGCTCCTGTGCGCTCAGCGTGGCGCTCTCGACGCGAAAATCGGCCATGGGGATGCGATTCTGGTCCAGATGTCCGAGCGCTAGCAATTCCCCCTTGTAATTGGCGCGGAGATGACCGCCGGTGTGCAGGACCATCAGCGCCGCATCGATAGCATCGCGCGGCCAGCCGCAGGGCGCATCCTCGAATTCGCCGCGGATCTCGCGTCCCGACTTGCCGGCGCCGATGCGGTCGAGAATGGCAGCGCAGACCGGATGCTTTTGCGCCGCGTCCTGCCATCCGATGGCCTGCAGCGCCGCCTCGTCGCCGCTCTTAGCCCGGGTGATCACTGTGGGCCAGCGCGCATCGTCGGCCGCGTGGAAGCGGGGGAAGAGGCGGTCCATAGAGGCTTCGGCGGCGTGGCGTACTTTTTCGACCAGATCGAGTTCGAGGCGCTCGTTGCCGCCGCCCTGAAAGACCCTGGCGTTGTTGACGACCTCTTCGACCATGCGTTTGCGGCCATCCGCCGCGGCGGAGAGGCGCGTGGCCATGGCGTCGCGCGCGTCGCGGCCCTCGTCGGTGCTGGGCGTGCCCTTGAATTCGAGGGTGCGCTGCGCCGCCTCATGGTCGATCAGCGTTTTTTTTAGATCATCGGCCGAAGCCTTGGGGATGTAGACATAGATGATCGGACTGTCAGAGCCATCAGCGCGGCTGTCGTCGACCACACTCTTTTCGCTCTCCCCCCAGCCGTCGCGGATCCACACCGGAATTTCATGGCCCTGCGCCGAGGGCCGTTCCGGCCCATAGTGGATCAGCAGCTTGCGCGGATATCGGCTCTTGCCGTGCAGCAGCTTTTGCGCGCTGAGCAGCTTGTCGCAAGCCTCGCCGAGCAGAGTGGTGCGTTTTTGCGAAAGCCAGGTGAGGTCGCCGGCTATCCGGGTCTGGCGGTTGCGGAATTCGCGGTCCCATTCGGCGCTCTCGCGCGTCTGCAGGCTGTATTCGTCGTCCAGCCTGATCAGCTTGCCCTGTTCGGTCAGTTTATCCAGAACCACGGGAATGCGCTGGCGCAGGGAGGCGCCGTCACCGGCCAGCTCTTCGATGAGCAGATCGGCGAGCATCTCGGGGGTGGCGCGCACGCCGATATCGGCGACCTGCTCGCGCGGCAGTTTGCGGATGAGAAAGATCAGGCTGCAGAGGCGCTTGGCCAGGCGGCCATCCGCGCTGCCGTCATCCAGTCCCTGAATGGTCTCATCGATCTCGCGCAGCAGCACGCCGGACTGGAGCATGTTGGCGCGCTGTTCGTCGAAAATAAAATCCGCCGGCGTGACCGTGCCCACCGGCTTTTCGCCGATTTCGCGCACCGCGTCATAGACCACACGGAGCTGCGTGCGCAGCTGACTGGAGGTGCCGGGGATATCCACGGCGCGGAGCACGCTCTCCCAGAAACGGCGGCGCACCGGCAGGAGGGGATAGTCGTCCACGATGGTGATGCGGTCTTCACTTTTCGGGCCGATACGGGTGCCGATCAGATGACGATCGATCTCGCCGGCATGGGTGGTATAGACCTGCTCGACGGTCTTGCGCTTGTCGGCTTTTTTCGCCAGCACGACGCGGCGGGTCACGGTCTCGACATCGGTATCGGAGAGTTCGACGGCGATGGTAAAGCGGTCGCGGAGGCGCTGCAGCAGGGGCACGCTGCCGGCCAGGGCGGTCTGGCCGGAGCCGATCAGCAGCAGCCGGCTGTCGAGCTGCTTGCACAGCGCTTCGGCCACCTCCTGCACTTCGGTGGAGCGCTGGGTGCTGTCGCCGATGAAGAGCTGCACCTCGTCCAGCACCAGCACAGTCAGGGGGAGCTGGCCGTTGCGGGGCAGCACCTGACGGATAATTTGGATGAAATCGGCGGTGGAGATATCCTGGACGACCGGGAACTGGTTTTTGAGGATGGAACGCACCTCGCGCGCGTTGGGCGCGAAATCGGGATAGACTTTTTCCAGCGCTTTGGCGATGACCGGGCTGACGTAGAGATCATCCAGCTCAGCCAGCAGGCTCTTGCCGGCTTTTTCCACTTCCGCAGAGATCTGCTCAAAAATGTTGTTCTTTTTAAGCCAGAGCCAGAAGCGGGCCTGGGGATAGGAGGTCGGCAGCCCCATGGAGCGAAAGAGGATGCCGAGGATGGCGAGGCGAACGCTTTCACCGCCGCCGGAAGGGAGTGTGCCGGCCGCGGCGTGAAGGCCGCCCGCACGACGGCTGAGGGTATCCAGTTCTCTCAGCAGATCGGTGACCTCGACCGGCAGGTGCGCCAGTCCACGCGCTGAGGCGCCGTCGGCTGTGAAGGTCGTGTTGACCCAGAGGTGGCGCAGCATTTTTAAGAGATGCGACTTGCCGCTGCCGAAAAATCCGCTCACCCAGGCGGCGGGCTGCACCGTGGCATCCGAATGGCTGAGGCAGGATTCCAGGATGCGGATCATTCCGCTCCTGTATTGTCCTTCGCAGACGAAATGTTCCAGTTCAAAACGAAGGGTTGCCTCCTCCTTTTCGGTACGGCCTTCGTTGACAGCCGCCACGCCGTCGTTCATCAGTTTGACTGCAAGAGGATCCCGTACAAAAAGCTCCCTGTTCTTCATCCATCCGCTCCATTTTAAAAATATTAACTTTGGCGGCCGCGGCCTCTGGCCTTGATTTCATACTGAAAGTGATCATTATTCTGACGCCTGCGACTAAAAATCCGCAGCCTCAGGCGTCCATCTCATCCTGAAAGGTGATTGGCACAGCCAGGTAGTTCCAGTTATCGCGTGCGTCCAGCAGGCGATAATTGTTGTTCTCATATTCGCCCGGGAAAAAGAGCACCAGCCGGCCGCGGATCTCCCGCACCACCTCTTTCAGCACCAGGGAGACCTTGGCCAGGCCGTAGAGGCTGGCCACGCCATGGACGGCGACGACGGTGTTCTCATCGACCTCGTCGGCGGTGAGGGCGGCAGCCAGCTGATCCGCCGCGTAACGCAGAAAATCGCTGTGCAGCTTCATGGAGATCGAATCCGGCTCCTCGAAATAGATCTCCTTGTATTCGACCCGGGCCATCCATTCTGCAAAGGTGCGGGTGAAATCAAAAGAGTTCCATTTGTGGCCGGTGCGCACCGTGGCGATTTCAAAGAGCTGCAGTTTGGCTCGGAGGCGGCGTTCCTCGGCCGGGGGATAGACGACAAAGATGGTTTTCTGGTCGCCGGCAAGATTTTTTTGCCAGGGCGTGGCGATATGATTTTTATATTTGGCGACGAGATTCTCAATGCGTCCCATAAGCCAGCCGCCTTTCCTCTTCGGTCAAAAGAGTGTTGAAAGAGATCATCATCACGCCGCCCGCCTGGCTCATCTCCAGAAGTCCCATTCTTTTGGCGTCGACGGCCAGTTCCAGGATGCGGCCCTCGCCGAGATCGAGCAGCCGTGCCCAGAGCGAATGCAAAAGTCCGGCGCCGCGATGACCGAGGAGAAAGCCCAGGAGCAGGGCGTAGGTCACGGCCGCGATGGAGGGCTCCACCTGTCTGCGCACCTTGCGCATGCGGCCGGTCAGGTGGCCGGACTGGCTCCAGGATGAGGCGGCATTGCGCAGCACCTTATCAATAGTAGATTCATTGAGCCGCGAGTGCAGAGCCGCAGTGAGCGTGGCGGCGAGTTTTTGCCGGCTCAGTTCGTGTCCGGGGGCCAGGTCGAGGATGGCTTCCGCAGTCAGGCGCAGCAGCGGGTCGCGGGCCAGGGCGGTGAAGAGGGCCAGTAGATGTTTGCTTTTCTCATCCAGGTCCCAGAAGCTTCTCATCAGGCGGAAGAGGGGAACTGTGGGGTCCAGGGCATAGAGTTCGCGCAGGCGCTGGGCGGAGAGTTCCCGGCTGGCGACAGTCTGTTTGCCGAGGCAGTTATGAGCGATGACGGCCTGGTCGTATTCAGTTCGGATGGATTCCTTGGGGCAGGATTGGAGCAGCGCTTCGAGTTCGTGCAGCATGATGGTGCGGCTGGTATGGGTGCCCTTGTCGCCAAAGCGAAAGCCGAATGCGGTCAGGGCTTCAGCATTCGGAGGGGCTGGCAGATTCTGAAGCATGGGATCTTGATCCATAGATACTCCATGTTTTCGCCGGCAAGTTTGCCGGCGAAAACAATATAGGAGTATTTCTGGCGGTAAGCAACAGAAAAATGTCTAATTTATTTGCCCTATTGAATTGATTTATCGCCTTCCATACAGAAGGGTTGTCTTAATTTTATCAGAACAGCGTCTAGGTAACTTTCATTAAGCAGATACTACAATCATCACCTGATACTTCTCGAAAAATTCCTTTTTCCAGATTCTTACGCAATGCAGCAGTAATCTTTTCCTGAGGATACCTGTCACACCAGCCGAGCATTTGATGGTAATAAGCACGATTGATCTGGGTGGTTTTTCTGACGAAAAGCGTTTCAGCTGCTCCATCGGACATGATCATAAAACTTGCAGGCAGCTGTAGCAAACCAGTAAATATTTTACAAAAAGGAATTACACCTTCTGATGTAACGAAATACGTAGTGTTGGCATACTCACCTCTGGTTGGTGCTGATAATATGGTAACCTCCTTTTTGGCAGAGGATGCTATAACTCCATCACCGATGTGTCCAGCAATAAATCTTGCCGCCTTTTTTGTCCGCTCTATATAAACAAAAAGCAATGTACAAGCCAGCTCTGTTATATGAACCTTATTCTTCAAAGCCAAAGAGCCCAGGCGAAACAAGAGATAACTGACAATTTTTTCACGCGCCTCTTCAGGGTTACTTATCAAGGAATTGAAATTATCCTTTACATAGGGGATGACACAAGTCGTAACAGATTCGGCGCCGATCTGTGAGAACAGGCTGGAACCAGCACCATCTGCTAACGCTATTCCGGCAGATTTTCTATCCTTAGCCCGATAAACCTTAAATTTATCCTGGCATGGGAGGCCCTTTGCCTGATGAGCTAACCCTGTAACAGAACTCCCAGCAACTTTAATGTATGAGCGCATAATTAGTCCAGTGTTCCCCAATCGCTAATTTTGTCCAACGGTAATTTAATTGCCTCTCCTGGCATTGATTGAGAGACCACGGTGACGCTTTGACTGAGCCATTCAAAAAACTCTTTAAATCGCAATTCCTTTAAGCGCAGTGGTTTTCTCGAAGGTGAAAACATCTCCAAAGCCAGCAGATCACTTCCTTTACCGACTCCAATTGGAAAGATGGTTAACTTTTTAGATCTGACTAAATCTGCAACCCTAGGTGCCACTTCTAAATGACTAAAATCTGTAGGACGTCCATCCGTGATTATTACTAACCATGGCTGGAAATAATCAACACCGGCATCTTTGTATTCTCGTTTGCGTCGATCCAGTAATTTCAAAGCGGAATCCACAGCAGTTCCCAGGCAGGTTCCACCAACTTCCTCCACAGTAATAGCAGGTAATTTTGTTTCTGTTATTGAGTCAAAATCTACAAGTTGTTCCGGTTTAGAGGAAAAAGTTACTACTGCCACCTCTGCTGAATATCGTGCAATTTCATGTTCCTGTAGTTCTTTGATAAATAGCTTCAATCCTGCGTTGAGTTCATCAATGGGTCTTGGATTCGTCTGCTCGGTTAAGCTCCCCATCTCTATTTCTCCGCTCATGGATGGGCTATTATCCAGAACCAAGCAAATTGGAACTCGTGCAGTTGGATTTTCAATTAAATCCGCACGCCTGAGCTGTAAATCCCGTGCCATTATTTGCCTCCCTGCTTGCGTATGCTTGGTTTAATCCTAAACAAATCTCCATACAATGCTAATACTGAAAGATATTTTTTCTTCGCAACATCATCTTTCGGTCGATTGCTCTTGATATTACTTGGAGATGTGATAATGAGATCCCTTATATCCACCTCTGGTTTTTTATTAAAACTCACATCACTTATTCCAAATGCTTGTTTGGCATGCGCTGTGAGCGCTTTAAATCGTTTTGGAAACAATTCATCACTGCCCCCTTCTGTGTCAAGATGAAAATGTTCCAAATCATATTTATAACCGCACATTAAATCAAGCCAATCGGCCGCACTTATACGTTTATTTTCAGCAAAGCATTCGTAAAATGCTTTTTTAACTTTATACGGCAAGTGGCTCCATATAAACCTCCATGGCCCTGCAGGTGCACCTTGTGATGCTCTTTCACCAAAAGCATAGGCAAACTCACCATTAAGAATATTTTCACGTGGATCACCGCCGCCCTGATGGCTGTAAGGTGGTTTCCCTGGAAGAAGAATCATAAAAAGTAATGTAGCAATCGCAAAATATTCATTGTTTGGCGTCCTTAAAAATTCTCTAAAATTTCTGTTTTGGATTTCTGGAGCTGTAAAATTGGCCATGCCGACTGTACAAGGATATTGTCCAATTTGATAACTATCAGTATCGACAAAATAGATATCCCGCTCTCCAGCAACAAGAAAATTATGGGGATTTACATCACCAATCAAGATATCGTGTTTATGAAGTTCAACTACTTTTTCCAGCCATGTGATTGCTAATTGAACAAGGTTTCGTCGTGTCCAGTTGGGAAAATTGGACTCAAGCCTTTTCTTGATAAACATGGCTTTCTGCATGGATTGCCCTTGGGCCAGTGGCATGATATAACCTATAGGGTCTTGTTCATCATCATATGCCATTTCTAATGGCCAACATAATCCGGGAATTTGAATCCTAAGATCTGTCATAAGTGTTAGCTTATCAAAGCGCTCTTTCGTCAGCTTATCGTTTTTAAAAATTTTGCACGCGTGTCCTGTTTCTGTTAAATAAATCTTGCCTTCACCGCCATCACCAATGCGTTCGATTAGCTTGACTTTTTTTTGATTTTTTAAATGGACAATACTTATCTCCCCCTCCGCATTACCACTACTTGAATAATCTGGAGAGTCAGCTTTTAATTTATTACTATCCGTCGAAATATTTTTAGCCACGGATCCGGCATGAGTTTTAAGGTTCTTTTGAGGTTTAATATTTCCTGCAAATGATGGGTCTGGCTGCCGATTTGATAACACTTCATTATTTACCATATTCAGGGATGGAATTTCTTCATTACTATCATTTGCTAAGTCCTTGGTGAAATGCCACTTCACCAGCTTGCCGTGACGGTCAAGTTTTAGTGTCAATATTTCTTTGGAACTGATAACAGATTTAGCTTTCTTTATTTCCGAAATGTCTTCAGCCAATTTACGATCTTGCGTAATCAAGGCAAGATTATATCTTGTTCTATGTTTTAAGAAGACATAAAGAAAAACGTTGTCAGCAAAAGGATCGTTTTCATCTTGTTTTTCACTTAAACAATCCTTTTGGCGATACCTTTCCAATATCATCTTGCCATGAAATGCACTTGTTCTTGTCTTCAGATTCGGACTTTTTACAAGTTTATTAATTTCATCCGACACCCTAACCGGTATTATAATTTTGTTGCCTGTTTCCAGCAGAGCATCTAGGAGATCGTCAAAAAAAGTATTACTTGATTCATGCATAAAAGTGCATGTATCAACGAAAATCTTATACTTATTCATAAAACTTTTAAGATCCATTGAGGCACTTTCCTTAAGTATAAATTTGTTGAGAATTCTTCCAGCTGTCAACTCAATATAATTTAGACTGATGCTTCTTCTGGCCCAACTCTCTCCGTAATGTCGAAGCGAGATCCTCTTCTCTGAAGAAAAAAATACCCAGTCCTCTGTTATTGAAGATCTGGGTAAGCAATTTGCCTCTGATTTCCCAATAAAACCACACCCGCCGCTATTCTGAACGATAAAGTCATTGAGATCCGTTTAACTGCATCGAACTAATTTAATACTATATTGCCAAAAAGCAAATATATTTAAAGAAAAGGTTCTGCTGCGGAAGGATTGGTATTCAAAAATTCGATATGAATGATAAAGAGAGAGGTTATAATGCATTTTAAATAGTAGCCGCGAAGACTGAGCCGCCCGCCCCCCCTCCGGGCGGCACAGTGTGGTTCGAATTCGATCTGCAACAGATTCCCTCCAGCTGCACAGACTGCAGCGCGGGGTTCTTCGGCCCTACCTTAACAAAATCATTTTCTTCAATTCCAGATAGAGCGGAGCGTCCCGGGGTGCAGCCCGAACTGCCAGTCGGTAGAAATAGACACCGGAGGCGACGGGACGGCCTGTGCTGTCCAACCCATGCCACACCACAGAGTGTTCTCCCGCCCCCTGCTCTCCCTGATCCAGAACCGCGACCGTACGGCCCCGGCTGTCGTAAATGGTCAGCAGAGCCGCAGCCGGATCGGCAAGCCGGTAGCGGATCGTGGTGCGCGGATTGAAGGGATTGGGGTAATTCTGCTCCAGCTTGCAGCTGACCGGCAGGCCGGGTTCATTCTCCTCAACCGGGGTGGCCGGGTTCAGATACTTGTAGATATAGATTGCACCCGCGTTGGCGCCTTTATCATCATCCTGCCGGGCGCCGGAGATGATCCACTCCTCATCATAGACTACCGGCAAACCGTACCAATCCGCCTCCTCGCCGTCGCTGGCGATGATCTTGGTCTCCTGCCGCCACTGGCTGCCGTCGTAACGGAAGATATAGAGCGATCCGGAATCCTTGCCGTTGTCATCGTCCAGATAAGCCCCCACGGCCAGGCCATCTTCGTAGAGGGAGGTATGAGCACCGAAAAAATCGCCCTCCGCGCCGTCGTTAGCCACGATCTTTTGCCGCTCACTCCAGACCTCGCCATTCCGCTGGAAAAGGTAAACCGCGCCGGCGTTCTTTGCTTTGGCGTCATGCTGATAAGCGCCGACAGCCAGCCATGACCCGGCGATGGAGCATTGATGGAAAAGATCCGCTGCGGCGCCATCCCCGGCCACCAGCTTTTGCTGTTCGATCCAGGCCGTGCCGGACCGTTTGAACACATAGACGGCGCCGGCGTCGCTGATCGCCCCGTTGTCATGATAGCGGGAGCCGACCACTGCATAGTCATCATCCAGAGCGGTGGAGACGCCAAACCAGTCCTGGGCCGCGCCATCCGACGCCAGCAGCTTGGCCTGCTGGACCCAGGTCGATCCATCCCGTTTGAATATATAGGCCGATCCAGAACGCGTACCCAAATCTTCATCAAAGAAAGCGCCCACGATTGCATAGTTGCCGTCGATCGCCACGGATATACCGAAACGGTTATCCGTACCGCCGTCATCGGCCGTCAGCTTGGCCTCCTGCACCCAATCCGAGCCGGTCCACCTGAAAATATAGGCCGAACCCGACTTGTCGGCTGCGTCGTCGTCCCAGCAGGCGCCGACGATGGCGTAATCCCCGCTGATGCCCACCCCGTAACCGAAATAGTCCTCCGCAGCCCCGTCCGCCGCCACCAGCTTTTTAAACTCGATCCATTTCGTGCCATTCCAGCGGTAGAGATAGGCCGCGCCGGCATCATTTCCCCCCGAGTTGTCATCGAGATGCGCGCCGACAATATACCAGGGTCCATCCTTGTCAATAAAACCGCCGTAGGCATCCCCCTCCGTTGTTTCCCCTGCCTTGAGCTTGATCTCAATGTCGGGGCGCATCCATTTGTACTTCTCCCCGTACCTGTAGAGGTAGACGGCGCCGGAGTTGAAGCCGTTCTGGTCGTGTAACCGTGCGCCGGCGACGATCCACTCTCCGGTGATACCCACCGACAAGCCATACCAATCTGACCCTGCGCCGTCGCTGGCGATGATCTTGGTCTCCTGCCGCCACTGATCGCCATCGAGCCGGAACACATAGATCGATCCCGAGTCGGTGCCGTTGTCATCATCTCGATAGGCACCCACAACCAGGCAATCTTCATTGAGCCTGCTATGCGCCCCGAATCTGTCTCCCAGTGCTCCCTCGTCCGGAGTCAGCTTTTGCCGCTCAACCCAGGCCGATCCCTCGCGATGAAACATATAGACCGCGCCGGCGTCATACGCATAATTGTTGCTCATATAATCCCTCCCGACGGCGAGCCAATCCCCCTGGAGAGAACATATATGGTAATGATCCAGGGTCTGGGCGTCGCCGGGCGTTATCTTTTGCTCTTCGCTCCAGGCTGTACCGTCCCGCCTGAACAGATAGACCGCCCCGGCAAGAGGGGTATCCCCCTTTTTGTGATTGGACGCGCCAACTGCGGCACGAGTACCATCCAGGCTGACAGATACGCCAAACTGGTCCTCTGCTGCGCCGTCCGAAGCCAGCAGCCTGGCCTGCCGCGCCCAGCTCGAGCCGCTGCGCTTGAAGATATAGGCGGATCCAGACCGCGTGCCGAAATCGTCGACAAGAGTAGCCCCCACAATGGCATACTCCCCGTCGATGGCCACAGAGATGCCAAATCCGTTGTCGGGCCCCGCATCGTCAGCGTTGAGCCTGGCTTCCTGCGTCCAGGTCGCGCCGGATCGCTTAAAGATATAGGCTGCCCCGGACATGTCCGTCGCATCATCAGCCCAGCAGGAGCCGACAATGACATAATCGCCGCTTATGCCCACCGAATAACCGAAAAAAAACTCCGCCGCGCCATCCGGGGCCATGAGCTTTTGCTGCTCGATCCAGTTGTTGCCGTCCCAATGGTAGATATACGCCGCCCCTGCCAGCATCCCGCCCGCATTCCCGTCACGGAAAGCGCCAGCAACCATATAGTCTCCATCCACATCTACGGAAACACCAAAAAGATCTCCCTCTGCGCCGTCCCCGGGCGTCAGTTTGGTCTCTATATCGGCATGAATCCAGTTGTCGCGCGGACCAGCGGTACCTGAGACTGCAGGCTGAATATCGTCGAAATAGAACCCCCCTTCGAAATAATCGGCCATACTACCCTCGAGATAGATGTAGACATGTCTGATCGTATAGCGTGGGATCGAGGACAATACTGTTGTCCAATCGAAGCTCAGATTGGTCCAGTTCGGGTTCTCATTCCAGGTTGCGATGCGTTGATTCTCCTCGAACGCCCGATAGCCGCGTACCTTCGCCTGATCCTGATCATAAATTTCCAGGATAAGGTTGACCTTCAAATCCAGGTGCGCATCGGCAGTACCGATCAGATCCATGGCATTGAGGAGCTTGACCGAAAAACCTCCGGCATTTTGCCAGACCGGATCGGCCGAGAGATCAGGAGATATTAGCTGGATTATCCATAGTTGCCCCTCGGGATTGGTGATGCCGTGCCCGCCGGCGTTGCTGATCATGTACGAGCCGAGGTTGTTACCCATCGTTTCGCTGAGAGTTGCCGCCGGGTAGTTCACAGCGTCCGCCCAGCCAACGGAAAAGTTGCTGGCGAACGGACCATGCCTGACTTCATCGGTCGGCCCTTCGTAGATCCAGCCCTGCAGTGTGCCATCGTTAAAGTCAAATCCGCCTGCGACGGCTACCGTCGCAGCCCCGGTCAATACGAGAGCGATGACCATAGCTATCCACCATCCGGACTGCATGCATGTTGATTTCATACCCTTCGCCTCCATTTTTATTGCCTAATGCATTCTTAAAAACAGTGTCAAAAAGATCATCACCAGCGAAAGAACGACAAGGAGCAGCAGCAGGCAGATGCCGGCCGCCAGCAGCCGCTCCTTCCTGCGCATTTTCACGACATCCGGCTTCTCTGAAAGTGCTGCAGCCGGTTTCCGGGCTGATCTCTCTTGCCATCTGAGCAGCATACAGGCATCGATTCCATTAAAGGTTTTGTCGCCCTGGTCATGTCGCCGCACTCGCAGCGCCGGCCCTGTTCGCAAACCGGCACCGTTCCTTCAAGTGCTTGCGGCCTGGACGGCGTACTTGATCTTCACTTAAATATAGGGAGTTGCCGGGATTGAGGATTGCTGTTTTGTGCCGATCTTTTGCTCTTTTGTGGCAAAATGGTCAGCTGGGGGAGGTCGTTCTCCGGGTATACTCGGAGGGCAGGCAGGAGAAATACTTTCTAAAGGCGCGGCTGAATTGGGCGGGACTGCCAAAACCGACTTCGAAGGCAATTTGGGTGATGCTGATTTTGTTTTCGGCGATCATTTGCGCGGCGCGTTTGAGCTTGTACATGCGGATGAACTCGCCGGGCGCCTGGCCCGTGATGGCGCGCAGTTTCCGGTGCAGCTGGCTGCGGCTGACAAACATCTTTTGCGCCAGCCGCTCGCTGTCGAAACCTTCATCCGCGAGGTTTTCCTCCAGGGCCAGCAAAAGCCTCTGCATAAATTCCTTCTCGACCGCATTGGCCGCGAGGGGCTCAGGCTGCAGATTCAATTCCTGCCTGATTTTTTCGCGCAGGCGCCTGCGCTGATCGACGAGATTATTTATCCGCGCGAGGAGTTCGTCAGCATCGAAAGGCTTGGTGATATAGTCATCCGCGCCGGTTTCGAGCCCCCTGATTTTGTCATCCGGCAAGGCTCTGGCGGTCAGGAGAATGACCGGGATATGGCTGGTCTGCCAGCCGGTTTTAAGGCGATGACAAAACTCGAGGCCATCCACGCCCGGCATCATCACATCGCTCAGGATGAGGTCGGGCATGCTCTTTCCCGCCAGGGCGATGCCCTCGACAGCGTTTTCAGCCTGAACCGTGTCATATTCCTGCTCGAGCAGGCCGGCCAGGAAAAACCGGAGATCGGCGGAATCATCCACAATGAGAATTTTCGGCCGCCGGACCGCCTGCCGGCTCGATGCGCCGTCCTTTGCCCCCATCCCGCCGGCTTCTGCAAGCAGCGCTTCCGCCGCGTCAGCCGGACCGGCCGCATCCGGCGCGCTTTCCGGCACTTCCCGGCCCGGAACCGGCGCCCGGCTTCTTCGCCCCTGCCCTTCTGCATGAGCGCCTGCCTCACCATCCTCCGCGGCCGCGGGACTGGTCTGCAGCTCTTCATCAAGAGGAATTTTCAAAATAAAAGCCGATCCCTCTCCTGCGCGGCTCGAGACCGAGATCTCCCACTGGTGCAGGGTCGCCAGTTCCTTGACCAGAGCCAGCCCGATGCCCGAGCCCCCATAGTTCCTTTTGGACGAGTCATCGACCTGGAAGAAGCGGTTGAAAATATTGGCCTGGTCCTCTTCCGGGATGCCGATCCCGCTGTCGATGATCGAGATCACCGCTGTTCGAGCGGCGGATGGGTGTTCAAAAGCCGGGGGCTGTTCGCAGCGCAGCTCCACCGCAATCCGTCCGCCGGCAGGCGTGAATTTAAAGGCGTTGCTGAGCAGATTGTTGATTATTTTTTCGAACTTGTCCCGGTCGAGCCGAGCCGCCAGCGAGTCCCTGTCCGGGCGGAAGATCAGTTCGATCTCTTTTTGCGCGGCCAAAGGTTTAAAGCTGTCGGCGATGCCCATCAGCAAATGAACCAGGTCATGCTGCTCCAAAAGCAGCGGTATCGTCGCCGCTTCGAGCTGCGAGAGCTCGAGCAGTTGATCGATCAACCGCTGCAGTTTCCCTGCGTTCCGGTAAAGCATGCGGTAATATTCGGCCCGGTTCTTCCTGATCTTGCCGTTGATGAGCTGCTCCAGCGGGCCTTTCATCAAGGTCAATGGCGTGCGGAACTCATGGGAGAGATTGGCAAAAAACCGTGATTTCATATTTTCAACTTCGCGCAGATGGGCGAACTCGAGCTCCTGCATCCTGAGCATCGCCTGGGTTTTAGTGCGATGGGCCTGAAACCGGACCAGGCCGTAGGTGCTGCCGGCGAAGATCAGCAGATAGAGGAGGATGGCCCAGCCGGTCTGCCACCACGGCGGCGTGATGGTCACCCTGATTCCGGTCACCTGATCATTCCAGACCCCGTCGCTGTTCGTCGCCCTGGCTTTGAAGGTATACCGCCCCGGATTCAGATTGGTATAGGTGACATAGCGCCTGGCTCCTCCGTCGACCCAGCCGGCATCGAACCCTTCCATCATGTAGGCGTATTCGATCGCGGCGGGAGCGTTGTAATCCAGGGCCGCGAGCTGGAACGAAAAGACGTTCTGCCGGTGCGAGAGGGTGATTTCTTTTGCATAGAGACTGCTTTTCTGTCCGTTCAAAGCGGGATCATCGGCTGCCACCGGAGTATTGAAAATATGAAAATCGGCCAGGACAACCGGCGGCCGGTAGAGAGAGCGGGTGATCGTGCGCGGATCAAAACAGTTCAAGCCGCTTGTGCTCCCCATCAGCATCATTCCGCCACCGGCATTCAGTGCTGAGGAGGAATTGAAATCGACGCCGAGGAGGCCGTCGGACTCGTCATAGTTGATGACCTCGCCATCCTCTGTATTGAAGGAAGAGATGCCGGCCGCTGTGCCGAGCCAGAGGTTGCCGTTATCATCCTCGAGGATGGTTTTAATCGAATTGTTCGCCAGGCCGTCTGCCGTGGTGCAGGAGGAGATGATAGTGGCCTGCGCGACTGGCAGGTCAGCGCCGCCGTCCTGCACGACCAGCTTGTTCAATCCGCCGCTGGTCCCGATCCACAAAACCGTTTCATCCGCCGGCAGGCTCTTTTTCCCGTGTTTAGCTTCGCAGATCGCATAGATGCTGTTGCTGTTGAGCGCTCCGCTGCTCACGCCCCCGGCGATTTCCTGCTCGTCCGCTCTCCCCTCTCCGGCGAACCAGTGGGAAAAGCTTCCACCGTTCTCTTCAGAGAACAGGTTCAACCCGCCGCCGTTGGTCCCGATCCAGAGCCGATCTCTGCTGTCCTGGAAGAGGACCCAGACATCGTTGTGACTCAGGCTGCGGGGATCATCCGGATCGTGCAGCCAGAGTCGATAGGCCCCCGTGACCGGATCCAGGCGCGCCAGTCCGAGCCCCCAGTAGCCGATCCACAGATTATTCTGCTGATCGCACCAGAGGGCTTTATTGTACTGGATGGCCGGGATGGTGATTTTTTTATCGTGGGCCTGAACGGAGCGCGGCCGGCTGGTTTTCAGGTCGAGGCGGAACAATCCCGAGCCGTAGGTTCCGATCCACAGCTCCTGCCCGCCGCCGGAGGCCAGGGACCAGATGTTGAGCCCGGTGGATCCGGAATCTCTTTTTATTTCCCGGCTGCTGTTTGACGGATGCGCGCTAAAGGCATCGGTGTAGTAGAGTCCTTCCTCGGTGCCGAACCAGATCCGGCCCTCCCCGGTCCTGGCCATCGCCGTGACATTTTTCGCCAACCCCTGCGTATTGATAAAAGGGGCTTCCCGTGAGAGCGTGTTGTTGAATTTCTGGCTCCTGGAGGGGAAAAAACAGAGGCCGTTTTCCGTGGCCACCCACAGCACGCCGGACCGGTCCCTGATCATGCCGTTGATGTGGCTGTGGGCCAGACTGTGGGGATCATCATCGTCCGGGACGAATCGGTCGAAACTCCCCATTTCCCTGTTGAAGCGGATGAGACCGGCGAACGAATCGATCCACAGGATGCTCTCGCCTGCGTTCATCTCCTCGATCACCGAACCGGCTGAGGCGCCGAACTGCAGATCATCCGGATTGGGAATGTGAATTTTCGAAAACGCCCCGGTGCCGGCATGGTATCTGGTCAAGCCATCGGCCGTTCCTATCCAGATGAGACCCGGATCATGTTCTGAACGCGTCAGATTCCAGACAATATCATCGCTCAGGGCGCCGGGATCCTCCTTTTGGGCGTAAAAGCGGGTGATTTTCTCGCTGCCGTCCCGGGAGCCGGAGGGCAGCCGGTTCAATCCGTGGTAGGTGCCGATCCAGATGTTCCCCTGCGGATCCGCGACGATCGAGGTGACATAATCGCTGCTGAGCGAGGCCGGATCCCCGGGGATGAAATGCCAGTGCGCCATCTGCCCGCTGACGGGATCAAGGCGGTAGAGGCCGTCTCTGTAGGTCCCTATCCAGACGGCGTTTTCGTTCTCTTCGTAAATGGCGGTGATCGCATTTTCCTTGATGGCGCCGGTTTTCAGGTCCCACTTGCTGAAGCGGTCGGCCGCTGGATCATACCGTTGCACGGCGCCGCTTTTGGTGCCGATCCAGATCCTGCCGGCGCGGTCTTCCACCAGGGTTGAGACGGAGTTGTCGGCCAGCGAGTTTTCATTACCGGGGATGGTGCGGAAAATGCGCATGTCATAGCCGTCGAAGCGGTTCAGCCCGTCATCGGTGGCGAACCACAGCAGTCCCAGCCGGTCCTGCAGCAGATCGTTGATGTTGTTGCTGGTCAGACCGTCGGCGGTGGTGATGCGGTTGAAGCGGATGGAGGGAGCGGGGCGGTTACGGGTGTTCCCCTGGGCGGTACCTGCAGCCAGGACGAGGATGGCCCAGATCATGAGCAGCGCGCTGAGGATTAACCGGTTAGAAACTCTGTCTGTTGCGATGCCGCCCATGAGCCACCCCTGCATGAGCACTGTTGTCCTGGTCGTGTGCCGGGATGCGTCCTGTCACACAGAAATAGAGATCGGATGGGAGAGGGCAAATTCATTTTCAGGCGGCCGGACTGCAGCCGGCACGCGTTCCGCTCCCCGCCTGCTGGTAAATTAGCCAGGCGGTAAGTGAAAATCAAGTACTATCTCGCCATATTTTTTAATCCGTTCCAGCTCGCGATATACTCCAGACTCTCGTCCACTCCCGGAAGCTCCTCCGCACTCACTTCCCACCTACCCTTCAGCCCAAGTTCTTCGGCCGTCAATTGAAAGTGACACATGGCGATACCGAGGTCGACGCGCGGGAGATCGGCGATGGTGAAAGGGATCAGTGAAGTCCGGCCGGACTTGTAGCCGGGTTTGCGCTGCAAATAAAAATGACAGCTTTCGCCCTTCTGCACAACCCGCCAGGGCTGGCCGTTGCTGGCCGAGGGCGCCAGGCGCAGCATGGTGAGAGGAATTTCGAAAGCGCCCGCCTCGGCCGCGTGCAGGGGCGTCTCGAAACCGCCCTGTAAAAAGAGGCTCTCCCACGGCTTGCGCGAATCGGCCTTGATCTGGCTCCGCATCATCCGGCGCAGGCGGGTCTCTTCTGCCGGATAGCCGACCGCGGCCACAGCCGGGACGATCTCCGCCGCACCCGCACGGATGCGGCCTGCGAAACTGCTTTTGGCAAAGCTGCCGCCGAGCCAGCAGCTCCCCAGTCCGAGGCCGTTCGCATAGAGCAGGATGGCCTCCATACCCCAGCCGAAATCCTCGAGGTTCTTTTCGCCCGGCGAGGTGGCGCCGATGATGAATCCGGCCGGCTCCTTGATGAAGCCGTAGGTACCGAGGCCCTTGAGCGCGCCCGGATCGTCGCCGGCTGCGGCGGCGAGTTCAAAGCGCAGGGGCGTACCGAAGGGGCCGCTAGTGATCGATGCGCTAAAGGCCGCCAGCCGCGCGGCCGTCTCCGCGGCGATCGGCTTGTTCTCATAGGTGCGGCAGGAGCGCCGCTGTTTGATCAACTCAATTACGGAGGTGTCGAATGGGAGCATGGGTTTTCTTTCGTCTGAATTGTGTCTTGTTTTGAATATTGCCCGTCCTCACCGAGAAATCGCAGCCTGGCATTCGATGTGTGGTTGTTTTGCCGGTCAGAGCTGTCTTGATTTTGAAACTGCAGCTGAAATCAAATACATGATCAATAGTAAAATCTAACATCTTCTGTTAGAATATCCAACAAATTGTGTTAATTTATAATTCTCCGCTTAAATAATCACTCTCAAAGTGGAGGATTGGCCGTGCAGGATCCGATGGGATATCATCTGTCTTTGAGCGCTCAAAGAACAATCCTGTGTTTGCTTTTCTGTTTGCTTTT
>DAOOPF010000073.1:0-17659 GCA_035388125.1 bacterium
TCTCCTGCGCCCTGCTCGGGCTGGAGTGCAAGGTTTACATGGTGCGGGTCAGTTTTGACCAGAAGCCCTTCCGCCGCCTGATGATGGAGGCCTGGGGCGCGCAGTGCGTCGCGAGTCCCAGCACCGACACCAAAGCCGGCCGTCAGATGCTGCAGGATAATCCGGACACGCCGGGCAGCCTGGGCGGAGCGATCAGCGAAGCGATCGAGGATGCGGTCAGTGACCCCACCGGCCGCACCCGCTATTCGCTCGGCAGCGTGCTCAACCACGTCCTGCTCTTCCAGACGGTGATCGGGCTGGAGGCGAAGAAACAGCTGGCCAAGGCCGGCGAGAAGCGGGTCGACAAGATCATCGGCTGCGTCGGCGGCGGCAGCAATTTCGCCGGCATCGCCTTTCCCTTCCTGCTCGACAAAATGAACGGCGCCGAGATCGAGATCATCCCGGTCGAGCCGACCTCCTGTCCGAGCATGACCCGCGCCCCCTTCGGTTATGACCACGGTGACCTTGCGGAGATGACCCCCCTGCTGGCGATGCACTCTCTGGGGCACAAGTTCGTGCCGCCACCCATTCACGCGGGCGGACTGCGCTACCACGGTGTCGCACCGCAGGTCAGCCATGCCATCAACCTCGGCCTGCTTTCGCCGCGCGCAGTCGACCAGCTCCAGGTCTATGACGCCGGTGTAACCTTTGCGCGCTCCGAGGGGATCATCCCGGCGCCCGAAAGCTGCCATGCTATTGCGGTCGCAATCCAGGAAGCCGAAAAGGCGAAAGAGGAGGGAAAAGAGCGGGTGATTCTCTTCAATCTCAGCGGCCACGGCCTTATGGACCTGAACGGCTACGACCGCTACTTCCGCGGCGAGTTGATGAATTATCCCCTGCCCGAAGAGGAGATGGCTAAATCCATCGCCTCGCTGGGCAAATATCCCAAACCTGCCACGGCGTAACCGCTCGTCACAGGCCGGGTCCGGTTCAGCCGGGCCCGGCTTTTTTTTCTCCGCCACCGGGTGAAAAGTGAAAAAAAAGCATTTCATTCCCTCGCTGAAAAATCGTATCTTGAATATGATTCCAGGAGAGAGACCATCGATGCAGGGCCGATGAGCAAGAATATTGTAGCCTATTTACGGCAGCGCCAGGGGCCGGTCACGGCTGTTGAACTGGCCGAAAAAGTGCTCAAGCTGCAGAATGTGCCTGAAGCGGTCGCCGCCAGACTCATCACCACCCTCCTCCTCGAGGAGAAAGAGATCGACCGCATCGGGGAGACGGCCTTTGTCTACCGGGCCGCGCCCGCCGGCCGCCTTGACTTCCAGGCATGGCTGATCTGCTGCGTCCTGCCGGAGCGGGCGAACCACTGGCGGGACTGGCGCGCCGCCGCCTGCACCCTGCTGCGGGACGGCGAGCGGCAGCAGCTCCCGGGGATCGATCCGGCGGAGGACCGGGAGTGGCCGGAGCGCCTCCGCAGCCTGCTGCAGAACATCGACGGGATGGAAGCCGATATCCCGCTCCTCTTTTCCGGTTTTGGCAATCAGATCTCTCTCTTCCGCCAGGCCTGGATCGACCTGATGGAGCGGCCTCTCGTCCGTCCTCTCCTGACCATGCGAACAGTCGCTGCCAGCCTCTTTCCGGAGCGCCGTTTGGGCGGGATAGAGGAGCTGGCGGCCGCCCTGGGAGCGCCCGCTTTGATCGAGGCGGAGATCGGCGCGATGAACGGACAGTTGCTCCTTTTCTGGGAGCAGCTGCTGACGGAGCTGGCATCGCGCGGCATCACTTCGCCTGCAGAACTCGCCGCGCGCCTGACCGCCGCTGCCCCGGAGATTGACTTTACCCCTTACGACTTTGATGCCGCCTTTTTGCACGCGCTGCCGCCCATGCCCGGTGTCTATCTGATGTACGACCGGGCGGGCACAGTGATCTATGTGGGCAAGGCGAAAAACATCGCCCAGCGCGTGAAAAGCTATTTCATACCCGGAGCCGAACCGGACGCCAAGCTGGCGGAGATCCGCAGCCGTCTCCACCGGATCGAGATCAGGGAGGTGGGCTCGGAGCTGGAGGCGCTGCTGCTCGAACAGCGCATGATCGCTTTTTTCGATCCCGGCATCAACCGGCAGATCGCGGTGCAGCCGCGGCCCCACCGGCGCAAAAAGCGCTATGCGCAGATCCTCATCCTGCCGGCGGCGTCGCCGGAGTGGCTCCGTCTTTTTTTTCTCGATCCGGCCCGGGGATTGGCCCAATTCTGGCTGGCGCGGCACTATGGCCGGACAACTGCGGCGCCGTCCTGCCACCACCACTGGCTGGAGGCGGAGGGCAGCAGTGCGGGGGCTTTGCTGCGCAAAAAGAGCGCTCTGCTGGCGGCCGTAAAGGCTTTCTTCTGGGAGAAGGAGGCGGCCGGAGATCCGGCCGCGGCGGAGATCGCCTGGAGCTGGCTCGGAGATGAGCAGCAAAGCGTGCATGGCATCGATATGCGACTGGCCGCCGCGCCCGCCGAGGCGGTGCGCCTGATCGAGGAATACCGGCAAAGACTGGGGGAGTGGCAGCAAAAGGTCATCTTCACCTGACCGCTCCCGCCGGAAGGGAAATAACACCCCTGACTATCGCAAACCTGTGGGGATCCTCTTTTCAAGATACGATGAGATCATGAAACGGCTGTCTGGACATAGTGCGGCGCTCTTCGGACTTGCGCTGCTGGCGGTGTTGACCCTGCCGGTGCCGGGGCGACTGCCCGCGCAGACTCCTGCCTCCATCACTTCACCGGAGAGCTTTCTCGGATTCACGCCGGGCGATGATTACCGCCTGGCCGATGCCGGGACCATCCTCGCCTATTTCCGCCTTCTCGACCGCCAGAGCCCCAGGCTGCAGCTGCAGCGTCTCGGCCAGTCCACACAGGGGCGCACCTTCTGGATGGCGGTCATCTCCTCGCCCGAAAACCTCGACCGGCAGGAAGAGCTGATCCGCATGCAGGCTCAGCTCGCTGATCCCCGCGGTCTGGATAACGCGCAGGCGACCCGGCTGATGCGCGACGCCCGCTCCGTGGTCTGCATCTCCTGCTCGATCCATCCCGTGGAAATCGGCCCCGCGCAGATGTCGATGAACCTGGCCTATCGCCTGGTCTCCGAGAAGAGCGAAGAGATCAGGACCATACTGGACAATGTGGTCCTGCTGCTCGTTCCCACCCATAATCCGGACGGCCTTGACGCCGTGGTCGAGTGGTACAAGAAATACCGCGATACCCCCTTCGCCGGCGGGCCGGTTCCTTTCCTGGACCATCCCTACTGCGGTCATGATATCAACCGGGACTGGGTGCATCTCACCCAGAAAGAGACGCGGCTGACGGTGGAGAAGCTTTTCAATGTCTGGCGGCCGCATGTCCACTTTGATCTGCACCAGATGGGCTACACCGGGCCGCGCATGTTCCTGCCTCCCTACAAGGATCCGTACGACGAGGCCATACCGGCGCAGCTGCAGGCCCAGGCTTCGGCTCTCGGCATGGCGATCGGGGCTGGGATGACCGCCGAGGCCCTGCCGGGCGTCGCCCATAACATTTATTTTGACGCCTTCGCCCCGAGCCGGGCCTATCTTTTTTATCATGGCGGCATCCGTCTGCTCGGGGAGATCGCTTCCGCCCGGCTGGCCACTCCGCTGGCCATCACCCCCGGTGAGCTCAAAGGTGATGAGGATTTTGAGCCCCGTCAGCGTTCGTGGCGGCAGCCCCTGCCCTGGACCGGCGGTACCTGGCGGCTTGGCAATGTCGTCGAGTATGCGCAGAGCGCCACTCTTGCCCTGCTGCGTCTGGCGGCGCGGGACCGAGAGGAGTGGCAGCGGATGAGATGGCAGGTGCAGTCCGAGGCGGTGCGCGAGGGCGATGACCGCGAGGTTTTCATCCTGCCGCCCCGGCAGTTCGATCCCCTCGCCCTTCATGAACTGCTCACCCTGCTGCAATTGGGGCAGGTGGAGTTCTATCAGGCCAGGGAGAAGGTGACGGTTGACGGAACCCTCCATCCGGAGGGGAGCTACCTGGTGCCCGCCGCGCAGCCCAATGGCGCCTGGGCGCGCACCCTTTTGCAAACCCGCCTTTTCATTCCGAGCACAGACAGGCTCGATCAACCCTATGATGTGAGCAGTTACAACCTCGCCCAGGCACTGGGGGTCAAGGTGATCGAGGGGAGGGGCGAGCTCTACGGCAAAATCGAAAAGGTCAACAAGCTCAAACCACCATCCGGCGGGGTGAACGACGCGGCAGAGCGGGGCGGTTTTTTCCTCGATTATCGCAGCCAGGCGGCCAACAAGGTGGTCAACCTGCTGCTGGCGGCGAACATCCCGGTCTACTGGCTCAAGGAGACCCAGCGGACGACGCGTGAGGTCTGGCCTCCCGGCAGCTGCTGGGTGGTCACCGATTCGGTGCAGCTGCTGCGCGATCTGGCGCAGATCTATAACGTGACCTTTGTGGCCGGCCGGCTGCGTGCGCCACAGCCGGCCTGGAAATTGAAGACGCCGCGCATCGGCCTGTACACCAGCTACCTGGCGGAGGTAGATGAAGGGTGGACCCGCTTCGTTCTGGAGATGAACGATTTCAAGTTTGACCGGCTCATCAATCCCACTCTGCAGCGCGGTGATCTGCGCCGCCAGTACGATGTCATCATCCTGCCCTCCCAGAGTCTCGGCGATCTCATGGAGGGGGCGCCGGCGGGGCGACTGCCCGACCTCTTCAACGGGGGCATCGGCGCAGCTGGTTCGGCCGAACTGCGCCGTTTCGTTGAGAGCGGCGGGACCCTGATCGCGATCGACAAGGCGTGCGCCCTGCCGCTGCAGTGGGATCTGCCGGTCCGGGATGTCACGGCCGCCCTCGGGCCGCAGGAGCTGTTCGTGCCGGGGGCCTTTCTGCGCGCGACCTTTCAGGCCGGTCATCCGCTCGGGTACGGCATGCCCACCGATGTGAGTCTTTTTTATCACGCCAGTCCCGCCTTTGTGGTTGAGAGCGGGGAGGCGGTGCTGATCTATCCGAACGAGCGGCTGCTTCAGGACGGCCATGCCCGCGGGGAGGGGCTGCTCACCGGCCGGGCGGCTCTGGCCTGGGTGGCCAGAGGGGCGGGGCACGTCGAGCTGATCGGATTCCGTCCCCAGTTCAGGGCCCAGACGCGCAGCACTTTCAAGGCGCTTTTCAACGGCCTCTATCTGAGTGCAGCCGGCGCCGCGGTTTGTCCGTAGACGCGGGAATTGAATCCGGCGTTTTTTATGTTCTAGTACATACGCAGCAGCAAAAGAGGGAGGGCTATGGCTGAGAAGATCAGGCCGTTTCTGGCCATCAACCGGCAGTGGATGATCAAGAGAATACTGGTCAGCTACTTCCGTGCCAAAAACACCTTTGCCAATATCGACCGCGAGGTGGATTCGGGCCGTGAGATCACCTTTGACAAGATCCTCAATCTCTCGGACGTGCTCTTCAAGGCCAAGGAGGAGATGCACCTGCTCTTCCAGCGCGCCCGGGCGGGGGAAGAGCGGGTTGAGTACGAAAAACTGGAGCCGACCGGGCTGGAGGTCGACCTGATCAACAATGTGGGCCTTCTTTTCCACAAGGTGATGGTGGTGCGCGAGCAGGTTTACATCCTCGAGCACTATGCCGATGAGAGCGCCGATCGCACTCTCACACGCGCCAATCTCGATGTTTATATGGACAAAATGCGCACCCTTTTCAATCAGGGCATGGAGATCATTGCCGGCCTGCTGCAGGACTATCGCGACAACGAAGTTTTGCTCTATTACATGATCACCAATGAACATTATATCCGTTTTGTCTTTGGTATGGAACTGGATGTGCTGCTGGAGCGTATGCATGGCAGTGAGATCGACCGCGCCTATCTGCTGGCGGGGCGATTCTGCCTCGACAGCGGCTGGGAAGAGAGCGGGAGAAAGTGCCTTCTGGAGGCTCTGCGCGTCAATCCCAAAAATCGCGAGGTTAAAAACTTGTTGCAGCTCAATGCAAATTAGCGTTGCTTTATTTTATAAAAAGCCCTATTTTACAAAAAGCCACAGTAATGCTTAGAACCGTGTTCCGCAGGAGGTAATTATGGCGTTGCATGAAGTAATGCACGGGGACGTAGCAGTGCTCGAACTCAAGGGCAAGCTGATGGGCGGCCCGGAGACCAGTGAAATCCACGAAAAGGTGAAAGAGCTGATCGGACAGGGCGCCAAAAAGGTGGTCGCCGACGTGGAAAAGGTGAGCTGGATGAACAGTACGGGGTTGGGTGCCCTGATCGGTGCCATGAGCTCCCTCCGCAATGCCGGTGGTGATCTCAAGCTGGCCCGTATCACGGAAAATGTTGAGAATCTGTTTGTGATCACCAAGCTCGTCACCATATTTGATACTTTCGACACGGTCGAGGAAGCTGTAACAGCTTTCAAATAGGGTGGTGCTGCAGGTGATCCTGCGGGAGGTGCAATTATGCCATCAATCTGCAGAGGATGGTGCCTGAAACGAGTGTCCTGGATGGGGATCCTTTTTGCTCTCTGGGGCACTCTTTTGTTTGCCGTGGATATAGGCCGTGATCTGGACCCGGTGGTCGTGAAGGGGCAAACCCTTCCCGCTCTGCTCGGCAAGGATACGATCGGACTCCGCGTCTACGCGTATAAATCCGGTATCTGGTCGCCGGTACCCTTCCAGCTGGACGAGGTAGTGGCTGTGCGTGACAGCGGCTACTACTCCGATTTCATCCGCAAGCTGGATCCCATCGACGAGCTGGTCTTCATGGCCAAAGATCTGGGCGATCAGGCCGGGGAGCGGGAGTGGCCGCCGGATGAGGCGGCGCAGCAGAATGCGCGCTATGAAATCGCGGTCCAGAATCCGGTCAGCGGGGCCACGGGCTATCTCTACGTCTACTGGTCGACCGACATGGCCACCAGCGGCGTCTCCTACATCTCCTACGCGGACGAAACGGTCTCCACCGCCAAATATGTGGCCGGCCAGAACAAAGCGGCAGCGGGTGGTCTGCTCACCGATCTGACCATTCCGGTCAGCGCCGGCGGCGACGGCATCGATCTCCTCGATGAGCAGCGGCTGCGGATTTCCTCCACTATCAAATTCACCGCTATACAGGATGTCAACCTGGTTATCAAGGAACAGACCAATAACGTCGTCTATACGATACGGACACCCTCACTCATCCCCGGCAAAGAAGGCCCAAAAGTGGGCGAAATTGTCGTCGATGTTCGCCACAGCAAATACAAGCATACCGCCGGTCCTGTCCGGGTAATCCGTACCAACTATCTCGCCGTGAATTTGTCCGGCTATATTCGGGTTGCGACAATTATTGATAAAACAATCACGCCCAAAACCTACATTCTGCCCATCGGCTACAAATTTTACCCAGACTATTACGAGATGCCGTTCGACAGTGTGGTCATCAACCTGGGCGACTCATTTAACGATATCGATGGATTGTCATTCAACAATACCAAGATACTGCTGTGCAACACGCTTAACGCCAACGGCAAGGGGATGCGTTTTTACACGCCCCGTCTGGAGAACGAAGATGCCAGACTTGCCGGATTCAAGATTGACCAAAAGACCGACGATGCGGTCTACGGAAAGGTCGCTGTTTTGGGCGCGGAGGAATGGCCAGGGAAACACTGGTGCGGCATAACTTCCGATGGCGCCGACCCTGCCAGTCCCGCTCTGAATGCCAGCCTCTTGACGCTCGTGGATTTGCGTGGGGAGAAGGCGCCGCTGAATGTCCACCATATCCGTTATGCCGACAACAACTTTGACGACGGCGCGTACGTCTTCGGCCTCAACGGCGTCCAGGCCACGGCGATTTCCGGTTTGCCGCCGACAATACCCCTCATTCTCACCCTGCGGCAGTATCCTTTCGCGCAGGTCTATGGGTATAATGAACTGCAGAGCATTTTCGACACCTACAAGATTCCGCTGACTTTTTCCGCCACCAAACAGATGTTCGACATTACCTCGCCGGGGGCGATAGGCGATTTGATGATTGCCGGCCGTACCGATTCCACTCTCACGTTATCCTGGACGGCCGTCGGGGACGATGGCACCGCGGGGCGCGCGGCAACCCGGTATGAGATCCGCTATAGCGAATCTGACCCGGCAGGCTTTAGCGACCTGTGGGCCTGGTGGGACAATGCCAGGCTGGTCGAGCCTGCGCCCGCCCCTGGCGCCCCTTCCACGCAAGAGCTTTTCACCATAACCGGCCTGCTGCCTGATCATCAGTACTATTTCGCGCTGAATGTGTATGATGAAGCGAACAATTTTCCCGTCCCCTTCCCCATGGCCGCGATCAAGACCACGCCGGTTGAACTCTCCGCCTTTACGGCCGCTGTGCGCGACCATCTGGTCGAGCTGAACTGGCGCACCGCCAGCGAGAGCAGCAACTACGGTTTTGCCGTGGAACGCCGCTTTGAAAAAGAGAGCGCCTGGAGGGAGATCGCCTTTGTCAAGGGGCATGGCACCACCAGCAGCGCCCGCAGCTACAGCTGGTCCGATGGCGGCGCCAAACCCGGGGTAATCGAGTATCGCCTTAAACAGATCGATAACGACGGCAGCTTTAGCTACTCCGAGCCGGTCTTGGTCACTCTGAGCGCTCCGGCGGTCTGGGCCCTGGCGCAGAACTATCCCAATCCTTTCAATCCGGCGACCACCATCAACTATGAGGTGCCGGCCAACAGCACGGGGATGGTCGAGCTGACCATTTTCGATCTTCTCGGCCGCCGCATCCGCAGCCTGGTCCGGGCGCAGGCGCAGACGGGCTATCATCGCCAGGAATGGGATGGACGTGATGACCGGGGCATGATGACCGGCTCCGGCGTCTATATGTATATTTTAACCTCGGGCGACATTCACATCGTGCGCAAGATGATCAAACTGCAATGATCCCGCTTGTTTTATCTTCACAGCCGCCCGTATAACAGTCGTGCGACGCAGGCCGACAATGCGTCGCACTTTTTTATGCTATTCGCCCGGAGGCAACCCATGCCGCAAGCTGCACCCTTCCGGCCGCTCTATCGGCTGCACGGCCGCGTCATGCACTATCCCTGGGGTGGCTACTCCTGCATACCCGGCCTGCTGAGCGTGGACAATGAGGAGAAGCGCCCTTTCGCCGAACTCTGGCTGGGAAGTCATCCCCAGGCCCCGAGCGAGGTGGAGTGGGAAGGGGGCCGGATCGGCCTGGATGAGCTGCTGCGGCGGGAAGGGGAGAGGATCCTCGGCCGCAGCGGCCACGCGCATTCCGGCGCCGGGCTCCCCTTTCTCTTCAAGGTCCTGGATGCCCGCGAGATGCTCTCGATCCAGGTGCATCCCTCGCGCGGGCAGGCGGAGGCCGGCTATGCTGCGGAAGAGGCGGCCGGTGTGCCCCTTTCGGCACCCCAACGCAACTATAAAGACCGCAATCACAAGCCCGAAGTCCATGTCGCCCTCAGCGAGTTCTGGATGCTGCACGGCTTCCGCCCCCTCGAGGAGATCGCCGATGTGCTGGCCGGCATCCCCGATTTCACCGGACTGGCCCCGTGGTTTCCACTTCACCTGCTCGAAGTGGACGAGGATCCGGCCGGCAGAGCGGAACTGCTGCGCCATCTCTACGCTTTCATCATGACCATGCCCCAGGAGGAGGTCGACCGGATCCTGCAGGGGCTGCTGGACCACCTCATTCCCCTTTACGATGCGGGGAGCCTGGAAAAGAGCTCGCCCCATTACTGGGCGGTCAAAGCCGCCCGTTCCTTCCCGCTGCCGGAAGGCCATTTCGACCGGGGGATCTTTTCGATCTATCTGCTCAATCTGGTCGAGCTTCAGCCCGGCGAAGGGACCTTTCAGGGAGCCGGCGTTCCGCACGCCTACCTCGAGGGGATCAATGTCGAGTTGATGGCCAATTCGGATAATGTTCTGCGCGGGGGGCTGACGCCCAAGCATGTGGATGTGCCGGAGCTTTTGAAAACTCTTCGTTTTGCTGACGGCAGGCCGGAGATCCTGACGGGAGTGCCGGCGGAGGGGGGAGAACGGCTCTATCCCGCGCCGGTCGATGATTTTCTTCTCTCCCGGATCGAACTCAAGCCCGGCCGGGTGCAGGAGTCCGGGAACGGCCACGGGCCCGATATCCTGATTCTGCTCGAAGGCGAGGCGGTGATAGGGGCGGAGGGGGAGGAGTTCGCACTTTTACGCGGCGCGGCCGTGCTGGCCGCCGCCGGCGTGCCCTGGCGTCTGCAGAGCGGCGCCGGTGCTCTGCTGTACCGCGCTACAGTTCCGCTCGGCTGAACTTTCACGTAATCTACAGGATGCAGCGGGTGTCTGATCTGGATTCCGAAACAGGCGGCAGCACAAAGGCGCAGCCGCGCGCGGCCCGCTCCGGCGGCGGCGCCATACTGGTGGCCGCCGGGGTTTTTCTCAGCCGCATCGCCGGACTGATCCGCGATCGTGTCTTTGCCCATTTTTTCGGCAGTTCGGACGCCGCCGATGCCTTCAAGGCCGCTTTCCGCATCCCCAATTTCCTGCAGAATCTTTTCGGCGAGGGCACCCTCTCGGCCTCTTTCATCCCGGTCTATGCCCGGCTCCTCGCCGAGGAGCGGGAGGAGGATTCCGGGCGGGTGGCGGGTGCAGTCGCCGCCATTCTCGGGGTTGTGGTCACCCTGAGCGTCCTGGCGGGCATCCTGCTCACTCCCTGGCTCATCGCCGTCATTGCGCCCGGATTCACCGGGGCCAAACGTGAATTGACGGTCCAGCTGGTGCGGATTCTTTTCCCCGGAGCCGGCATCCTGGTCCTTTCCTCCTGGTGCCTGGGCATCCTCAACAGCCACCGCCGCTTTTTTCTCTCCTACGCTGCGCCCATCGGCTGGAATGCGGTGATGATCGGTGCGCTGCTGATCTGGGGGCCGCGCCAGGAGCAGTTCGATCTGGCCGGGACCATCGCCTGGGCCTCTGTGGCCGGCAGCGGCCTGCAGCTGCTGGTGCAGCTGCCGATGGTGCTGCGCCTGGCGAAGCATCTGCGCATCCGTCTTGATCTGAAAATGGCCGAGGTGCGCACCGTTGTGAAGAATTTTTTCCCGGTTTTCTTCGGCCGCGGTGTGATCCAGATCAGCAACTATGTGGATGAACTCCTGGCCAGCCTTCTGCCCACCGGCGCTTTTGCAGCGTTGAGTTACGCCCAGACCCTCTACCTGCTGCCGGTCAGCCTCTTTGGCATGTCGGTCTCGGCGGCCGAGCTGCCGGCCATGTCGAGCGCGGTCGGCGACGAGAGGGAGATTTCCGGCTACCTGCAGAAGCGGCTCAACAGCGGCCTGCGCCGGATCGCGTTCTTCATCATTCCCTCCATGATCGCTTTCCTCGTCCTGGGCGACGTGGTCGTAGCGGCGATCTACCAGACCGGGCGCTTCGGCCACCGGGAGGTGATCCACGTCTGGGGGGTCCTCGCCGGCGCCACCGTCGGCCTAATGGCCCAGGCTCTCGGCCGCCTCTACTCCTCCACCTATTATGCCCTGCGCGACACCCGCACCCCCCTACGTTTCGCCGTTGTGCGCGTTCTGCTCACCTGCACCATGGGCTATCTGTTCGCCCTGCGGTTGCCCGGTCTGATCGGCCTGGATCCGCGCTGGGGCGTCGCCTGCCTGACCGTCTCCTCGAGCCTGGCCGCCTGGGTGGAATTCGTGCTGCTGCGCCACCGGCTCAACCGCCGCATCGGCCGCACGGGACTGCAGCCCGGCCGCACTCTGCGCCTCTTTCTTGCCGCTGCGCTGGCTGCGGCCGCCGCCTGGGGCGCGCGCACCTTGCTGCCGCCGCTCCATCCGATCCTGCTGGCGTTCCTGCTGCTCTCTCTCTACGGCGGGATCTATCTCGGTGGCACCCTGCTGTTCAGAGCTGCGGAGATCGCCCCGCTGCGGGAACGGCTGCGCAGCCGGCGCCGGAAAACCTGATGGGCCTGGCACAAAAAATAAACGCGCGCTGGAATGATGAGGGGGGCTATCGGGCGGTGATGCACATGGCGCTGCCCCTGATCTTCAGCACCGGGGCCTGGACGGTGCAGGCCTTCATCGACCGCGTCTTTCTGACCTGGTATTCACCCCAAGCCCTGGCCGCAGCGGCCCCCTCGGGCATGGCCAACTTTACCCTGTTCAGTCTGCTGATCGGCATCGCCAGCTATGTCAACACCTTTGTCGCCCAGTATCATGGCGCGGGCCGCCCCGAACGCATCGGCCGCTCGGTGTGGCAGGGGATCTATTTCAGCTTCTTTGCGGTCCTGATCGCCCTTCTGATCTGGCCGCTCTCCGACGATCTCTTCCGGCTGTTCGGTCACGCGCCGGATGTGCAGGAGATGGAGGTGGTCTATTTCCGCATTCTGCTGGTGGGGGCGCCGGCGGTGGTGATCTCCAACGCCGTCTCCGGGCTTTTCAGCGGCCTGGGCAAGACCTGGATCATTTTCTGGGTCAATTTTGCAGCCACTATGATCAATATAATCCTGGATTATCTGCTCATTTTCGGCAAAATGGGACTGCCGCGGATGGGCATCGCCGGAGCAGCCTGGGCGACGGTGGCGGCCGGCTTCTTCCCGGCGATCGTCCTGGTGGTGATCATGGCCCTGCCGCGTTATGCGCGCCGCTACGGCACGCTGCGCAGCTGGCGTTTCGATCGCGCCCTCTTCCGCCGTCTCCTGCACTTCGGCACCCCGAATGGCCTGCAGGTTTTTCTCGAAGTTCTGGCCTTCACCATCTTTCTCGTCATCGCGGGCAAGATCGGCACAATCGAGCTGGCGGCGACGACCCTCGCTTTCAATATCAACAATCTCGCCTTCGCTCCGATGCTGGGCATGATGACCGCGGTCAGCGCCCTCGTCGGCCAGTCACTCGGCCGGGAGCGGCCCGAGCTGGCCGAAAAGCTGACCTGGTCGGCCCTGCACATCTGCGGGGCTTTTTATGTCACCCTCGGACTCTGTTACGTGGTGGTGCCCCAGCTCTTTTTGTGGCCTTTTTTGCGCAACGCCCAGTCGGCCGAATTTCTCGAGATCAGCCGGGTCGGCACCAACCTGCTGCGTTTCGTCGCGATCTATAGCATTTTCGACGCCATGAACATGATCTTTTCCGCCGCGATCAAGGGGGCGGGCGATACCCGCTTTGTGGCCATGACGACCATCCGGCTCTCCTGGCTGGTGCTGGTCCTGCCCTCGCTGATCTGGTGGTTTTTACTGCGGGGCTCGATTTACGGGCTGTGGGTCTTCATCACGCTCTATGTGATCGGCCTCGGGCTCCTTTTCCTGCGTCGTTTTCTGCATGGTCCCTGGCGAACCATGCGGGTGATCGAATAGGGAGTCCGGGCCTCCCTGCTCCGCACAAGCACCTGCCTCTTTACTCCCGCCCCCGGCCTCTTTCAACTGACCGCATTCATGCCGCACAGGCTAAAAAAGTCCTTGTTTTCCTCCCATATTTTAGTAATTTTTATTACAAAAAAAACCAATCATGCCATGAGGTCGGCCATGAAACCATGGATGCTTGTCATCATCACCGGTTTTGCCTGCGCGCTCTCCGCCCAGGAACCCGGATTTCCCTCCCGAACTTCGGAAGAGTTCCTGCACTGTTACGAAGCCCGCTCGGCTGATCCCCTCGCCGAGAATCCCGGAGCGTGGACCTCATCGACGACACCCCCGGAGGTGCTCTCGCTGGAGTCCGGCACCATCGGCATCAGCGCGGCGATGAACCGCTACTGGTTGCTGCCTGCGGCCATGCTGGCCGAGCTTGACCACAGCAACGGTTGGACGATGGAGGTGCGGCTGCGCGTGCTCGCGCAGAGCGGCAAAAACGGCGCCATCTCGATCGCTGTGGATGACGAGCCGGGCCAGCCCGGCGTGCTCAGCGGCCTGCAGATTCATACTGACAGCACCCAGTTCTGCTTCAACGGCGCGGTCGTCGACACCCGTTCCAACAGCGACGGTTTTCACACTTTCCGTCTCGCCGAGGGGCCGGGCAGCCGCACAGTCCATGCCTGGCGCGACGGCCGCTATCTGGGATCGGCCAGTTATCCCTACTATATGATCAGTTTGGGCAATTTTCTTCTCGTCGGCTCATGGAGCGGGCGCATCGCCGGCGCGGCCGAAATCGATTATATCCGCTGGGAGCCTTCCGGGCCGTACGCGCCCGCCGCGCCGCTGCTGGTCATCTCCGAGAGCGATTCCTCCACCCGTGTGAGCGAAAAAGGGCCGGCAAGTGACACCTTCACGGTGGCGCTAGGGCAGGCCCCGTCGGCTGCGGTGACGGTCACGGTCGCTCCCGGCTTTGGCACCAGCCGGGCGGAAGAGGCCGACCTTGGCGCCGGTGCCGGCGGCGCCATCACCCTCGCTTTCACGCCCGCGGATTGGCAGACAGCGCAGACGGTCACCGTCACCGCCGTCGATGACACCCTGCGGGAATGGTTCCACACCGGCATTATCAGCTGCCGGACGGCGAGCAGCGACCCTCTGTTTGACAGTCTTGAGGAACTGGTGACGCTTTTTCTGACGGACAATGACGAGGTGGTGCGGCTGGTGGAGAGCGGCGGCGGCACAGAGGTCCATGAAGAGGGGAGCACGCTCGATACCTACACCTTCCGCTTCGGGCTGGCGCCCGACCAGCCGGTGCAGCTGGCCCTCCATTTCGATACGCGGCGGCTGCGCATTAACGGCGGGGCGGTTTCACCCCACATCATCACCCTGTCGACGGCGGAGGCGGAAAATCCCCTCCCCATCGAGGTGGCCGCTTATGACAACAGCGACCGGGATCTGCTGCTGCACGCGCCTGTTCACCATCTTTTCACCAGCGCGGACCCCGTTTTCGACGGCGTCTCTCTCCCCCCTCTGGCAGTGCGGATCCATGAGAATGATACCCGGCACCTCCAGCCGGACAGCTTTACCATCCCGCTCGTAAATTTTGATCAGGCTGACCGCCAGGTGGTCGTCGACCGGCAGCCCGGGCAGTACCTGGGCCATCCTACCACCGTCCTGCTCGAGGACAGCACGACCATGCTGACGGTTTATCCCAAAGGCCATGGCAGCGGGGGCATTATCTACAAGCGCAGCTTTGATGGCGGGGTCACCTGGAGCAGAGCGCTGCCGACTCCGGCGAGCTGGGCGACCTCCAGAGAGGTGCCGACGTTGTTCCGCATGACCGATCCCCGGGGTGTGGAGCGGCTGATCCTCTTTTCGGGGCTCTATCCGGCGCGGCGCGCCTGGTCGGCGGACGACGGCCAGAGCTGGAGTGAGCTGGAGAAAGCCGGCGACTGGGGAGGTATCGTCGTCATGGGCGGCGCCATCCGCCTCAAGGATGGCCGCTATATGGCTCTTTTTCACGATGACGGCCGCTTTTTCACGGGCAGCAACAAGACCAACGGGCTCTTCATCGTCTTCAAGACGCTCTCCTCCGACGGCGGGCTGACCTGGAGCTATCCCGAGCCCATCATCGAATGCGACTGGGCGGATCCCTGTGAACCGGGGCTCTTCCGCTCCCCGGACGGCAGCCAGATCCTGGTGCTGCTGCGGGAGAACAGCCGCAAGTTCAACTCCTTCTTCATCACCAGCAATGACGAAGGCGAGAGCTGGTCGCCGATGGTCGAATTGCCCGCTTCCCTGACCGGCGACCGCCATACCGGCCAATATACCAGCGACGGACGCCTCTTCATCTCCTTCCGGGACATGGCCAAGGGCAGTCCGACCTGGGGCGACTGGGTCGGCTGGCTCGGCACCTATGAGGATATCCTTCAGGGCCGCGAAGGCGAGTACCGTATTCTTCTCAAGGACAACACCTATTCCGCCGATACCGCCTATCCGGGCGTGGAACGCCTCCCCTCGGGCATGATTGTGGTCACCACCTACGGCCACTGGCGCACCGGCGAGCAGCCCTATATCGTCAGCACCCGGTTCATGCCGGAGGAGCTCGGGCGGAGTTTTCCTCCTCTGCCGGCCGGAGCGTTCAGGATTGTTATCGCGGGCGACGGGGCCGCCGGTGGAGGCATGGAGCAGGGGCAGCCGCTGCAGGTGTACGCCGACCACCTCGCCGCGGATCTGCCTGCGGCGGGCATCGCGGCTACCGTGCTGAACAGGGGGAGCGCCGGCGTCACCACCGATGCGGCCTTGCAGAGTTTTCAGCAGGAGGTCCTGGATGAAAAACCGGATCTGGTCATCCTCCACTTCGGCAGCGAGGATGCCGCCGTGCAAGTGGGCGCCGCACCCGCGAGCCTGACTTCCCGTGTGCCGCTCGACCGCTTCACCGCCAATCTCACGGCCATGGTGCAGCAGCTCAAGGCGAAGGGTATCCGCCCCCTGCTCATGACCAGCCATCCCCTCTGCTGGGGCGATTCCAGCCTGGCCCGCTTCGGCCAACCGGTCGCCGGGTCACCCTATCTTCGCGACGATCCCTTCGGCCTCAACACCGTGCTGAGCCGCTATACCGCTGCTGTGCGCGAGATCGCCATCCGCGAAGGGGTGCAGCTGGTGGACATCTACGGCCGTTTCATCAGTCATGCCAATGTGCAGGGGCAGGAGTTGACCGATCTGGTGCCGGACGGTCTGCACGCCAACGGGACCGGCCAGCGCCGGATGGCCGAGGCGATCTATGAGGTGCTGGGAGTCGCTGTGCCGGCAGAGCCGAACGGAGTTGAGGGCGGAGAGGAGAGCGGCAGGAACGGGGCGGAGGAGGCGATGCCGCTGCGTTTCGGCATCGGCGGCTATCCCAACCCTTTCAATCCGGAGACGGAGCTGGTAATAGAGCTGCCGGAGCCGGGGCCGATCAGAGTGGAGGTGTTCGATTTGCAGGGAAGGCGGGTGAAGCTGCTGGCGGACGGGTTTTACATGCAGGGGCTGCACAAAATGAGGTGGAACGCGCAGGATGCGCACGAGCTGCCGGTGGCGGCGGGGGTTTACTGGGCGCGGCTCTCGGCCGGCGCCAGGAGGGAGGTGCATAAAATGGTGGTGCTGCGTTAGCGCTCAGATCGCCAGGCCCTGCGTGAAGGTGACATCGCGGGCGACCGGCAGGCCGATGTGGACGCTGGTCCCCTCACCCGGCTTGCTTTCGATGCGGATCGTGCCGTTGTGCTTCTCGACGATATCTTTCACGATCGGGAGGCCGAGGCCGGTCCCCTGCCCCTCGGATTTGGTTGTGTAAAAGGGCTGGAAGATTTTTTCCAGATTCTCTTCGGAGATGCCGCAGCCGTCATCGGCGATGGTGATCACGCAATCGGTCTGGTCATCCGACAACAGGGTCCTGACCTTGAGCGTCCCGCCCATCTTCATGGCATGGGCGGCATTGATCTCCAGATTGCGGATGAGCTGTTCGAGGAGGTTGCGATCGCCGTAGACGATGCTGCTCTCCTTGCAGAGGTCGCGCACCACCTTGAAATGCTTCAGCACCCCGGTGAGGATCAGGGTGTCGGTGGTCTCATTAATCACCGCATTGATGTCCATCGGCTCAAAGCGCGGCTTGGTCGGACGGCTCAGTGAGAGCAGGTTTTTGCCGTGGAGGGCTACCTTTTCGAGGTTGGCGCAAAAGAGATCGGCGATTTCGCGGACTTTTTCCGGCTCTTCTTCGACCTCCTTGAGCAGGCGGGCGTGAAGCAGGAGGCCGCCGACGAGATTGTTGAGCTCATGGCCGATGCTTCCGGCGATGATGCCGAGGGTGGCCTGTTTTTCGGTGCGCAGCAGCTGTTCGTGGG
>DAOOPF010000074.1:0-9257 GCA_035388125.1 bacterium
TCTACACCATGCGCATCAATAATTTTGAAGAAAAGCGCACGATGATGTTCCTCAAGTAACCCCTGTCCCCGCCACATACCAGAAAGCCGGAGGCATGCAAGCCTCCGGCTTTTTTTATGACCGCTTAGGCCGGATCAGCACCGGCCGGCGGAAGAGGAATATGGATGAGATGCGGGGCGGGCGCCCATTCACTGCACGGCGGGTCCCCTGGCCTGGAGGGCGCGCAGGGCCTCCATTTCCGCGGGAGTGATGGGGCGCCAGGCGCCGGGGGGCAGGTCGCCGAGTTCGAGCGGCCCGATGCGGGTGCGGATGAGGCGCACCACCTCATAGCCGCGGGCGGCGAACATCCGGCGCACCTGCCGGTTCTTGCCCTCATGGATAACGATCTCCACCCAGTGGCCCGGTTTCACTTCGGGCAGGGTGCAAAGCCGCGCCGGCAGGGTGCGGTAATTTTTAATCAGCACGCCCTGCTCCAGGGCCGCCCTGTCGCTCTCCTGCAGGGGACGGTCGATGCGCACCCGGTAGCATTTTTCGACCCCGCTGCCGGGGGAGACGAGCCAGCTGGCCATCGGGCCGTCGTTGGTCAAAAAGAGGGCCCCCTCGCTCTCCATATCGAGCCGGCCGGCGGGAAAGACCCAGGTGGCAAAACCGGGCAGCAGATCATAGACCGTCGCCCGGCTCTCCTGATCGACGCGGGCGGTGAGAAAACCGGCCGGCTTGTGGAAAAGATAATAGAGCTTTTCCTCCACTGTGCCGATGGGCTTGTCATCCAGCGTGATCTGGTCCTTCTCCAGGTCCACCCAGGCATAGATGAACTTTTCAACCCGGCCGTTCACCTTGACCCGGCCGGCGAGGATCCACTCCCGCGCCTGGGTGCGCGAACCCATTCCCTTTTTACTGAAGGCCCGGACAAGGCCGACCCGCACGCCGGGGCCGCTCTGTTCCTGATTCTGCATGATTTGGTCCATTCTTCGGTTCGGTTGGCTGGTAAAATATAGGGCATTTGCGGAGCTTGGGCAAGGATAAAATGGCGCCGCTGCAAATATAGCTTTTATAAATCATTCAAGCTTCATAAATTCATATGGCATTCACAGGCCGCAAAGGAGAGTGTTCCGCCATATGGAGATCCCCGACAACACCATCGAAGCCTTCGCGCGTAATTTCCACCGGGAAGCAAGATTGTATGGATTCAGCGACGCCGACTGCCTGCGCTTCGTCAACGCCATCCTCGATCTGATCATGAAGAATGATACCACCAACATCCAGAAATTCAGCACCCTGAACTGGTCGCGCTCCGATGAACAGCGCTACGCCAGACTTCCCATCATCATGGATCAGCTCTGCATCCGCGAATATGACCAGATCCTCGACGCCCCCTTTTTCGACGAATGGCTCAAGGACGAATATGGACGCTATTTCCTTCTCTCCCGGCTTAGCCTGCACAAGACCGACTTTTTCGATCTGGTAAATGATCCCGTCAATATCATCGGCGTGATCACCCTTCCCGAAGGACTGCCTATCGGCGCCGTCGCCTTCCTGAAGCATGACACAATTTCGAAAAAGGCTGAACTCCGCAAGCTCATCGGCAACCCGGACTATCGCGGCAAGGGCTACGCCAAAACCGCCACCCGCCTCTGGATCGAATACGGCCTTTTTGGGCTGGGTCTGAAAAAAATCTACCTGAATACCATCAACACCAATATACGCAATATCCGCCTCAACCAGGAGCTCGGCTTCACCATCGAGGGCATCCTTCATAACGAGGTGCTCATCGAAGGCGTCTACAAGGATGTGCTCAGGATGAGCCTGTGGCTGGAATAATGCAGGCCCCGCCGGAGATGCCGCACATGCAGGAGGCTGCAGCCGGCGTTTTTGCGTTGCGGGAGCCTGTCCGCAGAATGGAGCAGTAAACCGAATGGCATCAGCACCTAAAAATAAATTACCCGCCTCCGGTTTCAGCCGGAATCTGCTCTCCACCGGAGTGACCAGTTTCCTCACCGACACCTCGGTGAAGATGGTCTACTCGGTCATGCCGATGTTTCTGCTCTCGATCGGCGCCTCCAAGACCAGCCTCTCCCTGATCGAGGGGATCGCGGAGAGCACGGCCGCCCTGGTCAAGACCCTTTCCGGTTTCTGGAGCGACAGAATCGGCAAAAACAAACCCTTCATGCTGATCGGTTACGGGATCTCCGCTCTCATCATCCCCCTCTACGCCCTGGTCGTCTCGCCCCTGCAGGTGCTGCTGCTGCGTTTCGTCGAAAGGTTCGGCAAGGGGATCCGCACCGCACCGCGCGACAGCCTCATTGCCGGTTCGGTCATCAACGGAGAGACCGGCAAGGGATTCGGTCTGCAAAAGGCGATGGATAACAGCGGCGCCATTGCCGGCCCCCTGGCGGCGTTCGGCTTCCTTTACCTCTTCCCCGATGATTACGGGCGCCTTTTCCTGCTGGCCGGCATCCCGGCCGTGCTGGCCATCCTGGTGATCCTCTTTGGCATCCGGGAGGCGAAAAAAGAGAGCGGCCAGCTCTTTAAAAAATTCCGCTTCAGGGAGTTCCCCGGGCGGTTCTACCTCTTTCTGGCCATCATCTTCATCTTCACCCTCGGCAATTCCACCGACGCCCTGCTCCTGGTCAAGGCCAATGAAGTTGGGGTGAAGGTCGCCTTCATTCCGCTCGTCTATCTCATCACCAGCATTGTCTCCGTGCTGCTCGCCATTCCACTCGGCTCGCTCTCGGACCGCATCGGCAAGGAAAAGATCCTCATCGGCGGATTTTTGGTCTACGCTTTCGTCTATTTCGGCTTCGGGATCACCCGAAGTGTGCACGCCATCATCGTCCTGTTCGCCTTTTACGGGCTCTACTCGGCGGCGACCGATGGCATTCAGAAGGCACTGGTCTCCGACATCATAGACAGGAACAAGCAGGGCACAGGTCTGGGCCTTTACAATGCCCTGATCGGTATCACCCTGCTGCCCGCCAGCCTCATCGCCGGCGCGCTCTATGACCGGGTCAATTCGCGCATCCCCTTTTATTTCGGCGCAGCCATGGCGCTCCTCGCTGCGGTGCTGATGGTCTTTTTCTGCAAAACCCGGAACCGGCCCAGGGCCGCTCAGGCGGCAGGAGGAAACGCGTCATGACAGGGACCCGGGCTGAACATGAAAAGAACCGGGTGGCTCTCACCTCCGTCGTCGCCGCCCTCTTTCTCACCGGATTCAAGGTCGTCACCGGCTTGATGACCGGCAGTATGGGCATTCTGGCCGAGGCCGCCCATTCCGCCCTCGATCTGATCGCGGCGGTGATCACCTTGTTCGCCGTGCGCTTCTCCGGCCGCCCCGCCGACCTTGAGCACACCTATGGCCACGGCAAGATCGAAAACCTCTCCGCTCTGTTCGAGACCTTCCTGCTGTTCCTCACCTGCGTCTGGATCATTTATGAATCGGTCAAGCGCCTCCTCTTCGTCGATGTGCACGTTCAGGTGAGCATCTGGGCGTTTGTTGTCGTCATTCTCTCGGTCATCATCGATTTCGGCCGGTCGCGCGCGCTCGCGCGCACAGCCAAAAAGTACAACAGCCAGGCTCTCGAGGCCGACGCGCTGCACTTTTCGACCGACATCTGGTCCTCACTGGTGGTTCTGATGGGTCTGATCCTGGTGCTGATCGCCAAACGGACCGGCATCGCCTGGCTGGTCAAAGCTGATGCCGCGGCCGCCCTCATCGTCGCCGGCATCGTGATTCATGTCAGTCTGCAGCTGGGCAAAAGGACTGTCAGCGCCCTGCTCGATGCCATCCCCTCGGACCTGATCAGCGAGATCAGCCGGGCGATCATGGTGCCGGGTGTGCTCAGGGCGGGGCGCGTGCGCGCCCGGCGCAGCGGGGCGGACGCCTTCGCCGATATTACCGTCATGGTCGCCCGCGACACCTCGCTGGAGCAGGCTCACGATATCGCCACAGCGGTCGAGGAGAGAGTGCACAGGATCATGCCGGGCTCCGATGTCATGGTCCACCTCGACCCGGTGGAGAGCGGCGACGAATCCATGCTCCAGGTCATCCGCCTCACCGCCGCTCGCCACGGTCTGGGTGTGCACGGCATCCGTATCTACAATATCCACGGCAGGGAGTATATGGAACAGCACATCGAGGTGAACGAGAACTATTCCCTCGAGGAGGCGCACGCTCAATCAACCCGCTTCGAAGAGGCCCTCCATCGTCTCTACCCCGGGCTCGACCAGATCATCACCCACATCGAACCGGTGGGAGAGTCGAGTTCCCGGCGTCAGCCGGGGCAGGCCGACCCCGAACAGATCCGCCACATCATCCTCGAGCTGCCCGAGGTCCGGGAGGCCGGTGTCGACATTCATGATCTGATGGTCAACAGCATCGGCGGGGAGGTCAATCTCGCCTTTCATTATGCTCTTGCTTCCGATCTTCCCATCACCGACGCCCATCTCCTCACCGAAAAAATCGAGCAAGCCCTCCGGCATAGAATCCCCCATCTGGGCAGGGTGGTCATTCACACCGAGCCGCGGCAGCCCCGGGGAGAAGAGTGACCGGTAGTACGCCCGCCGCCTCCACGTCCTGCCGGCAGGTGGATTCCGGCAGGAGCGATCCCATGCCAGCCTGCGGAACGGAAGGTCTCGGGACAGAAACCCGCTCTGCGGAAATCGGCAGCAGGTGCAGGATAAAACTCTTTGAAAATAACAAATTATTCACTAAGTTTGCCCAGTTGCCCGGGGAAAAACAGAAGAGCAGCAGCTGGTGCTCCGGGAAGCGCAGCGGATGACGGGCGGTGAACCTCTTTCCTGATGTGAACAATGCACCATTCCACACCCCATACAAATCTGCCCTGGCTGGTTGTCAGCGACGCCGACGGCAAAGTCTTTGAGATCCCCGGACTCGAGATGACCGGCATGCGTCTGCGCGAACGGCGCCTTCCCGAGCCGGCGGAGCTTATTCCTCTCCCCTTTGGCAGTGCCCTCTTCCAGCTGCCGCAGCGCCTGGCTGTGGGTTACGACCGCAGCCGGGACAAGTTCGTCGTGCTCAAGGAGCATGAGGGTCGGAAGATCTTCGCCGTCGGCGCTTTCATCGCCCCCGCCCATACCCAGACCCTGCTGGCCGCCTACGAAAGCGCACCCGGTGCGGATCCCCTCCCCCTCTTCGCCTACAGCGCCGCGGGCTGGCGGGACGGCCGGTTTTACACCGCGGGAGTGCGGGTGGATGCCGATATCCGGCAGGACCCCGCCTATTTCAACGCGCGCCTGATCGAACAACAGGCCGCTCTCCTGCTCAAGCGCTACCCGGGCAACCGCCTCGTCGAACATCTGGTCGAGAACTGCGTCCGCCGCTACGGCTGCCCCGCCGCCCAGAATCTCGCCCTGGGGCGCTGGGAAGCACCGATCCCCACCAGTCCCTCCTGCAACGCCCGCTGCGTCGGCTGCATCTCCAAACAGCCGGAGAGCTGCGTGCCGGAGACCCAGACGCGCATCACCTTCGTGCCGACACCTGAAGAGATCGCCGAATATGCCGTGCCGCACCTCGAGCAAGCCCCCCGTCCGGTGGTGAGCTTTGGTCAGGGCTGCGAGGGCGAACCCCTCATCCAGGCCGATCTGCTTGAAAAGGCCGTCCGCCTGATGCGCTCGCGCACCGCCAGCGGCACCATCAATCTCAACACCAACGCCTCGCGGCCGGAGGTGGTCGACCGCCTCTGCGCGGCGGGACTTGACAGCCTGCGCATCAGCCTCAACAGCGCCCGCCCGGCCCCCTATCGTGCCTACTACCGACCGGCCGGTTACGACTGGCCCGAAGTGGTGGAGAGCATGCGCGTCGCCCGCCGCCACGGGCGCTGGATCTCCCTCAACTATTTCATCTTCCCCGGCTTCACCGACGACCCGGAGGAGATCGCCGCCCTCATCGGCCTGGTCAGGAGCCATCGCATCGATTATATCCAGATGCGCAATCTCAATATCGATCCGGAGTGGTACGGCGAGGCCCTCGGGCTCGAACCGGAAGCGCCGCGCGCCATCGGCATCCTCGCCTGGATGGAACAGGTCAAAGCGGCCGCTCCCTGGATCCGCTTCGGCTATTTTAATCCCCCCAAAGAAGAATGGCAGGCCGGCCGATGATCACCCGCTCCCGTACCACACTCCTGGTTCTGCTCATCCTGCTGGCGCTCCTCTCCACCGCCCTGTGGCTGCCCCAACGCCCGTGGATCGAGGATGCCCTCAGCCAGGCCCCCGCCGCCGGCTATTCCGTCCATCTCCCGGCCGGACGCATCATTCTGGAACCCTTTCTCGGTCCCCTGCTCTTCCTCAGCCGGGCCGATGATCCGCTGCAGCTCGTGCTCTGGATCGCCCTCTGGCTCATGGCCGCCACCCTCGTTTTCGCTCTTTTTCAGGCCCGCAGGAGCGGCGCCACCTTTGCGCAGGCCCTGGGCACGGCAGTCAAATGGCTCCCGGTCTCCTTCATCCTCTATGCGGCACTGCTGCTCGTCTTCCTCTTCTCCCCCTTCCCGAGCAGCACCATCGAACATCAGAAAAAAGATATCGTTTTGGTCAATCTGCACAGCCACAGCTACCACAGCCACGACGGCATCATCTCTCCCCTGCGCCTGATGCACTGGCACGCGCGCAACGGCTTTGACGCCTTTTTCATCACCGAACACAATAACCACCGCGCGACACTGGAGCTGGTGGAGGCGCAAAAGGCGGGCGACCTACCCGCGGAACCCCTCCTCCTCGCCGGCGAGGAGTACTCCGGCAGCAACCACCTCCTCCTTCTCGGCTTGACCCGCGATTTCAACAGCAAGGACTATACCGATCAGGCGGCCATCGATTCCGCCCGTGCGCAGGGCGGCGTCACCCTGCTCCCCCACTGGTTCGCACCCCAGCGCAACACACGGCCGCTCGCCGACTATTGCGCCATGGGGGTGGACGGCTTTGAGATCGCCAATCAGGCCGAGGGCATCTACTATCCCGAAAAGTACACCGCCGCCCTGCGCCAGGCCGCGCAGGAACACGGCCTGCTCCTGACCGGCAACCCGGACTATCACGGCTATGGCCCCGCCTGCCTCGTCTGGAACGCCCTGCACCTGCCGGGCTGGCACGGACTGGGGCGGGAGGAGCGCGCGCAGGCGATCCTCGAGCTGCTGCGCCGGCGCGACCAGTCGCGGGTGCAGGTCCTGCTCTATCGTGACCGCAAGCCCATTCCCGCCGGGCTCGCCTGCATCTCCCCCCTGATCACGCTGCTGGACTATTTCCGGTCCCTGCGTCCGGTACAGATGCTGGCCTGGCTGGCCTGGCTGGGGCTGCTGCTCCTCTTCATCCGCTCTGTCCGGCGCATTCCTGAACAGCTCCGCATCCCCATCAAGCCGCTTGAACTGCTCTCCATCGCCGGAGCGGGCGCCGCGGCTGTCACCGTACTCTTCGGGCTCTGGATGCTGGTGCAGCACTCCCTCCTCAGCGGCGAAAACAGGATCTTTCTGAATTACGGCACCTGGCTCAGCATTACAGGCATCCTCTTGTTTATTTACTGCATAGCCCTTCTGAAAAATCTGAAAAAACTGAACATTTTTTAACGAATCCGTCCCGCAAAATTCCGCAACTGTTGGTATGAATAGAAAAACGAATCAGGTTCACGGGGACTAAAGAGGGTGTGAGGCCATCAATGGAGATCACAGAGATCAGCATCAGACTAAGAAACGAGAGCAAGCTCAAGGCCTTTGTCAATGTCACATTCGATAACCAGTTCGCCGTCAAGGGTTTGAAGATCATCCAGAGCAAGAAAGGCGTGCTCCTTTGCATGCCCTCGCGCAAATCGGAAGACGGCATGCAGCGCGACATTGCGCACCCCATCACCAAAGAGTTCCGCACCAAGCTCGAGCAGGAGATCCTGGCCGAATATGCCCGAGTTGAAAAACGCGCCGAACGCGGCGAGATCGTCTTTGACAACAACAAGAACGAAGAATGGGCTTACGTTGACGACGAAATCTGATGTGACGCTTTCCCTCCCGCACTAAAGCTCGCCCCCCCTCCAAGGATCTTGATTTCATATTTTTTCAACACGCGCAGATGAACCCCTCGCCGGCGAAGGATTTCATCCTGCGCGTTTTTTTTGGGAAACCTGTCACCGGATTCTGCGTAACAAGAGGTGAAAGCGCCGGGAGCGGGGACCCTCGCTCCGAACAGCTGCGGCGGCATCTTACCCAGCAAGAACAAGGGAGGCAAAATGAATCTCTGCAGATTTATGCAAATCACCGGACTGCTGGCCGTCGCGGGCCTGACCATGGCCGCTCCGGTGCGGGCCGACATCGAACGTACCATCAATAAAAGCTACCGCGTCTCTCCCGGCGGTTGGCTGCGCATCGATTCCGATCTGGGCACGATCCAGATCAACAGCGGCGCCGGAGACGAGGTGGAGATCACTGTCCTCGAAATCATGGACACCTCCTCGGAGAAGGAGGCGGACCGCATCCTCAAAGATCTGCAACTCGATCTTGTTCAGGAGGGCAGCGAGGTCCGCGTCAACGCCCGCTATGACCGCAGCAGTTTCCTTGGCTGGGGCAACCGGCGGCTGAAACTGCGCTTCACCGCCACTGTTCCCGCGCGTTTCAACGTCGATCTGCGCACCGCGGGCGGATCGATCACAGTCGGCGCGCTCGACGGCGAAGTGATCGCCAAGACAGCCGGCGGCAGTCTCAATTTCGGCAAAATCACCGGACCGCTCAAGGCCAAGACCTCAGGCGGCAGCATCAAGGTGGAAGAGTGCCGGGGTGACGCCGACCTGGCCACCTCGGGCGGCAGCATCTCGGTCGGCAGCAGCGACGGCCATGTCGCGGCCCGCACCTCCGGCGGCTCCATCAAGGTCGGTTCCGCCGCCGGGATGGTTCAGCTCGCCACCTCGGGTGGTAGCATCTCTGTCGATGAAATCCGCGGGGCGATTGAAGCCGCCACCTCCGGTGGAGGGGTGTCAGCCGGGATCACCGGACAGCCGCAGGCACCCTGCCGGCTCTCCACTTCCGGCGGCAGCGTGCAAGTCCGCCTCTCCCCGGAGGTCAAGCTGGACATCAATGCCAGCACCAGCGGCGGACGTGTTCACACCGATTTCGACATCCTCGTCCGGGGTAATCTGACCGGCTCCTCGCTTCAGGGCAAGCTCAACGGAGGTGGACCCGAACTCTATCTGCGCACCTCCGGAGGCAACATCACCATCGCCAAAGGGGAAAAGTAGCGCAAGGTGCGCAGCGGCCAGCGGCTTGAACCGGCAG
>DAOOPF010000074.1:9357-17444 GCA_035388125.1 bacterium
CCGCTGCAACAATTCCTTGCGATTCTCCCGATTTGTACTATATTACATATAGATACAGCGACGGGGGTGACGAGCGACATACCCCTCCATCCGATCCGCCCTTCCCGCGCACGTCTCTCAGTCAAGCATTTTTCTCTCAAGATTCACAAATGGAGGTACAATGAAAAAAGCGCTTATTCTCATCGCTCTGTTCGCCCTGGCGGGCTGCAGCAAGCAGGTGGTCCGGTTCGATCAATACTCGGTGGCCATGAACCTCACGGTCGACGCCGACAGCTCGGTCTACCTGGGTGATGGCGATAAATTTAACGGCGTCCTCTTCATCGCGCCCATCCTCAGGGAGGAGAACCAGCCGGTCTCTGCGGTCAAACTCATCCAGAACTACGGCCGCTATTACCTCTGCGCCGAGGAGTTCAAAAACGTCTGGATGATCGAACCCGTTTCCGGCGGGACCGAGGGCAAATTCAAGGCCATCGATGTGACGCCGGAGGATGAAACCGATCAGCTCAGGAACATCAGCCTCTCCCGTTACGGCACAGAGGAGAAGGCCTGTGTCCGCTTCCGCTTCAATGGCAAGGAAATTTTCATCAATCAGAAAGGTGGTTTGAATGAAGAGTGCAAATAGCTGGATAATGCTCCTCCTGCTCCTCCTCGCGCCGCTTCTTCAGGCGCAGGATGTCCAGGATCTCTATGAGCAGGCCAAGGAGGCGCTCAGACAAGCGGACTATCAGAGCTGTCTGGACAAGATCGCCGCTGCCAAGGCGGAGATCAGCCAGGACGCGATGCTGGATCCGAACGGCGTCTTTATGAAACGGCTGCTCCCGGAAGTGGAGAAAAACGGCCAGAATATGGCAGCCGTCATGCTGGCCCTGGAGGAGCTTTACGACTCTTCGCAGAGCAGCCTGACTTTCGCCGATCTCGGCCTGAACCAGGATGCCGTGACCCAGTATTATACCCAGGCCCGGGATGCCAGCGATGAACTGCAGCGCAAACGCGACGAGATCCTCGCCTCGCGTGACCTCGCCCCCGAGTACCGCACTGCCCTGCTCAGGGCCCCGGTGCTGACCCGCATCGAAAAACTCGCCTCCACCGGGATCATGGAGAAACTGACCGGCAAGTTTTCGCAGATGGTTGGATTTCTGACCGACTCCCTCTCCGCCGTCGACAACCGCTTCAAAATGGCGGAAGCCCGTCTGGCCAAACTGCAGAAATCGGCCACAGCCTCCAAACAGGAGATTGAAAAGATCAAGGGCGAGATGGCCAAACTCAACACCGAGCGTCTCTCCTATATCAATACCATCTCGGAGATGCTGGCCGGCGAGGCGAGCGCGGAGATGGAACCCATCCGTGTCGCCCTCTCCGAAAACCAGGTCGACGATGTCTTCCGCGGCGTGATCGAATCGGAAATCCGCCGGGTCAAGGGCATCGCCCTCATCGACTCAGCGGGCTACAAGGAGCTGCTCAAGGATTATGATCGGATCCGCAACTATAACCGGATCTTTGCCAAGAACAATATTGCGCCGGACCAGGCGGCCCTGCTCGCCAGCTACGACGCCGCGATCAAAGCGGTCAAGGTGGAAGTGCCCAAGACCACAAACTGGACCTTGATCTATATCATCATCGGGGTCCTCTTTCTGCTCCTCCTCTGGGCTCTCTACAAACTCTTCGGCGGCAGCAAAAAGTCAAGCCCGCCGCCCGAATATAAAACCTACCAGCCCTGATCATACCGGCGGGTACGCCCGCCTGCATCACCAAAAAAGCTGCAGTCCGCGTAACGCGGGCCGCAGCTTTTTTATATCCGGACTTTTTTAAAAAGCCTGCAGCCCGCTGCCTGCGGGTTGCAGTGCTTGGCGCGCGTCAAGTGGCCAATCTGCCCTGCCGGGCTATTCTACCCGGATGTGCTGGAGTCGTGCATCAGCAGGCAAGTAAATCCTTGATTATTTCATAAATTATTCCTATTTTATGCCGAAAATCAGGGAGTTTATTTAAGGAAAAGCCATGCTCAGCAAAAAAAAGATGGAGATCGGCATAGAGGTCGAGGCGCTGTGCAATAAATGCAAAGCCGCCACGGTCCACGTTGTGGTCGCGATCAAAAGCCAGGACATGGTCCGTGTGATGTGCAAAGCCTGTTCGAGTCTGCATCGCTTCAAGGCGCCGGAATCCAAAGGTGTCAAGAAGAGTGCCAAACTGCAGAAAGTCCAGAAACCCAAACTGACACCGGAGGCGAGAGAGAGCAGAAAGTGGAACAAGCTCCTTCTGGCCGCCGATCCGGAAAAAGCGGTGATCTACTCGATGTCCAGCGGCTATGCCGAAAATGATATCATCCAGCACGATAAATTCGGCCTCGGTGTGGTGGTGAAAATTATCGATCTCAGCAAAATATCGGTGGTCTTTGAGACTGGGGTTAAAAACATGGTCCAGAACCTCAAATAGCCGCCCTCCTTAAAGCAGGCATAAAAAAAGGTGCGATTCACATCGCACCTTTTTTTATGCCTTGACCTCAGTTTGTATAGAGGTAGCGTTTTATCTTCTTGGTCGCAGTCTTTTCGAACTCTTCGGCCTGCTCGATGATGCGGTGAATGCGCGCATAGGCCGCCACTCTGGCGTTGACCTCCAGGCGTATCGACTCCAGTTTTTGCGTCACCAGCCGGGCCGCTTCCGAGCCGTCCAGCCGGGAGAGATGATAAGCCTCCTCCATGGCATCCATATCGAGGTAGACCCTGGCAGTGATGCGCCCGGCCTGCTCGAAGACCAGGGATTCGAGCACAAAAGAATTCTCGGAGAGATGAAATTCAAGTTCTTCGGGATAGATGTTTTCGCCGCTCGGTCCGACGATGATATTCTTCGACCGCCCCTTGATGAAGAGATACCCGTCATTGTCGATCAGCCCCAGGTCGCCGGTGATGAACCAGCCGTCAGAGGTGAAGGCTTTCTGGGTCGCCTCTTCGTTGTGAAAATAGCCTTTCATGACGTTGGGGCCGCGCGCGAGGATCTCACCGATGCCGGTATGCGGATCAGGGTCGAGGATGCGGAGCATGACCCCCGGAATCGGCTTGCCGGCGGACTGCTGTTTGACCTTGCCGACGGGATTGACGGTCAGCAGGGGTGCACATTCGGTCAGGCCATAGCCGGTGGTATAGGGAAACCCCCCTTCGCTCATAAAAGCCTCGACATCCGGCGGTGTCGCGGCCCCGCCGAAGATCATCAAACGCAGGCGGGTGCCGAAAGCCTGCACCAGCCTCCTGCCGGCGATGCGATTGACCACCTTCTGCATGGGCCCGATGCGGTAAAGGGTCTTCGAGATCGGCTTGGCATTGATCTCGCCGAGCACCTTCTTTTTATAGATTTTGTCCATGATGAGGGGCACCGAGAGAATGATGGTCGGCTGCACCGCCTTGATGGCCGGCAGCAGAGTCTGCGCTGTGGGCAAACCCTTGATGAAATAGACCATGGAACCCATCAGAAAGGGGGCGAGAAAGCCCATACTGCATTCATAGGCGTGCGACAGGGGCAGAATGGCCAGAAAGCAGTCGCTGCTGCTGATCGATACAGCCTGGATGCCGGCCTGGACGTTGGCGACGATATTTTTGTGAGTGAGCATCACCCCTTTGGAGTGGCCCATGGTGCCGGAGGTGTAGAGAATTTCGGCGAGATCCTCCTCTTCGGGCTCCGGGCGGGGCTTGATTTTTTTCCGCTTTTTGACGGGCTCACCACCGGCGAGAAGTGTGGAAAATTTGACTGTTTTTTTCTCCTCCAGGGGGAGCTCCTGGTCGTCGAGGGAGGCGATAAAAACCAGGTCGCGCATGTTCAGCTCCGCCACTTTGTGGACCAGCTTGCCGGAGACGAAGAGCCCTTTTGCACCAGAGTTGCGGATGATGTGGTGGATCTCGGATTTGTGAAAGTCGGTAAGAATGGGCACTGCCACCGCCCCCATGGTGGTGACCGTCAGATAGGCGATGCACCAGGCGGGAGAATTTTCGCCGAGCAGGGCGATCCGGTCGCCCGGCTCGATACCGCGCTGACGCAGGCTCATGACGAGCTGATAAACTTGCTGCTCGATCTGCCGGTAGGTGACAGGTTCTTCATCGACGAAAGAAAAGGCGACGCGGTGGGAGAATTCCGACACACCAGAGCGGAAAAGTTCACTGAGTGTCCGTTTCTGCAGCGCGACCATAAGAGGACTCCTGGTGTTTTACACTTTCCCCCGGCATTCATGAGAGGTGATACGTTACAGGATGAAGAGGAATGAAAAATAGCAAATTTTCCGCATCCGGTCAAGATTTTCCTGACCGGCGCATAAAAAAATGACCGCCCTCCACGCGGGCGGGCGGTCATTTAAAGCCGGGTTGTGACGAAGCGGCTACTGGCTGCGTTTTTCGGTGATGCGGGCAGCCTTGCCGCGCAGACTGCGCAGATAATAGAGCTTGGCGCGGCGCACTTTGCCTTGCCGGATATTCTCGATCTTGGCGATGTTAGGCGAGTGGAGGGGAAAAATGCGCTCCACACCGATTCCTTCCGATATCTTGCGGACCGTGAAGGTGGCATTGATCCCGGCCCCCTTGCGGTTGATGACCACACCCTGAAAAACCTGGATGCGCTCCTTGTCGCCTTCGATGACTTTCACATGCACATTGACCGTGTCACCCGGATGGAACGCGGGAATGTCGGTCTTCATCTGAGCTGCGGCTACGAGATCTAATTTGTTCATGATGATATCCTCCTCGATGCGAGGGTTTATGTTTCAATCCTGCTGATTATATTTTTCATAGAGATCGGGACGAAGTTTCCTGGTCCGTTCCAGGCTCTGCTGCAGGCGCCACTCCGCTATCCCGGCATGGTTCCCGGAGAGCAGCACCGGCGGCACCTCCATGCCGCGGAAATTCTGCGGCCTTGTATAGTGCGGATGGTCGAGCAGTCCCGACTGGAACGAATCGGTCTCCGCAGAGTCAATATCGCTGATCGCGCCGGGCAGCAGCCTGACCACGGCATCGATAATCACCATCGCGGCGATCTCTCCGCCGGTGAGGATGTACTCTCCGATCGAGATCTCCTCGGTGACCCACTTCTGGATGACGCGTTCGTCGATGCCCTTGTAGTGACCACAGAGCAGAACCATCTTTTCACGCAGCGAAAAGATCATCGCCTGCTTCTGGTCGAAGAGCCGGCCGGAAGCCGACATCAGGGTCACCGGCACGCCCTCCAGCTCATATTTCTCATATAGATCTTCAAGGCAGCGAAAAAGCGGCTCAGGCTTGAGGATCATGCCCGGCCCGCCGCCAAAACCATAATCGTCGATCTGCTGATGCTTGTCCGTCGCAAACGGCCGGATCTCATGGAGATGGATGGTGACCAGCTCTTTGGCCTGCGCGCGTTTGAGGATGCTGTCACCCAGGGCGCTCTCGAGTAATCCGGGGAAAGCGGCTACAACATGTATTTCCACCCGTTACTCCGTCACAAATCCAGTAATCCATCCACAACATGGATGATCATGAGGCCGGTCTCGCTGTCGATCTGGCGGATGAACTCAGGCACAGCCGGGATGAGATACTCGCGCTCCTCGCCGCGCACCACATAGACATCGTGCGCCGGATTGCGGAGGATATCGACCACCTCTCCCAGGGCCACCCCCTCTTCGGTCACCACCTGGACGCCGATGATCTCAAAAAGGTAGTGCTGTCCTTCGGCCAGGGGCAGCACCTCATCCCCCGGTATTTCGACCCAGGCCTGCCGCCACTCCTCCGCCGCATTGCGGTCATTGATCTCGGCGAGGGTGATCACCACCCCGTCGGGCACGATCTGCACCCGCGACAGGGTGAAGGGGGTGCGCACATCGTCGCCGCGGTTGAACCAGACCTGTTTGAGCAGGTGGTAGCGGGACGGATCGTCAGTAAGGGGGGCGACACGCAGAGCGCCGCGGACCCCGTGGGGCCTTCTCACCTGGCCGATAACCACATAGGCCGGGATCCGGGCCCGTTTGCCGGTTTCTTCCGTCATGCCAGATGATGGGTTGTCGTCGCTCAGGCTTCGCTCTTGGGCTCGGTGCTCTCTTCAGCGGCGGGAGCTTCATCCGCCGGGGCTGGTTCGGGCGCAGGCTCTTCGGCTGCAGCAACAGGGGCCGGCTCTTCCGCCGCGGGAGCGGGCTCTTCAGCCGCCGGAGCAGATTCGGGCGCAGGCTCTTCGGCGGCGGCCACGGGGGCCGGCTCTTCGGCTGCGGGAGCGGGTTCAGGCTCAGGCACTGCAGCTGCGGCGACCGGGGCAGGTTTTTCCGCCGCGGGGGCCTTGGCTTCCGGCTTGGCCGGCTTTTTCGCTTCGGTCTCGCGCTTTGCCATGGCGTTCTTGGCTTCCTCGCGCTTGCTGCGCTGGAGCTGCTGATCCTGCCACAGGGTCATCTCCTCGGCGATTTTTTCCTCGCTCGCACCGCGCTTGCGCAAATCCCACTCGTGCAGAATGCCCTTGCTGCGGAAGAGGCTGTTCACCGTATCGGAGGGAATGGCGCCGTCACCGAGCCATTTCAGCGCCTTGGCGCGGTCAATGACCAGCTCGGCGGGCTTGGTGACGGGGTTGTAGTGCCCGATCTTGTCCAGATAGGAACTGTCACGTGAAGATTTGGAATCGATGGCGACGATACGGTAAAAAGGCTGTTTCTTCTTACCTATGCGGCTTAACCTTAACTTTACCGACAACTTGCTCTCCTTTGTTTAAAAGCCCATGGGCAGGCGCATACCCCTGCCCCCATGTTTCATTGCTTTCATCATCTTGACAATCATTTGATATTGATTAAGAACCCGGTTGACCTCCTGCACGCTCGTCCCGCTGCCGCGGGCGATGCGCTTGCGGCGGCTGCCGTCGAGGATGTTCGGATTATTCCGCTCCTTGACCGTCATGGAGCGGATAATCGCCTCCACCCGAACAAGGGCTTTGTCATCGACCTGCATGCCTTTGAAGGCCTTCGCCTGGGCGCCCGGAATCATGGTCAGGATATCCTGGAGCGGCCCCATTCGCTTGAGCTGCTGGAGCTGGTCGAGAAAATCCTCAAGATTGAACTCAGCCCGGCGCAGTTTTTTTTCGAGCTTGACGGCCTTTTCGAGGTCAACGCTCTCCTGCGCCTTCTCCACCAGGGAGAGGACGTCGCCCATGCCGAGAATGCGCGAGGCGAGACGGTCCGGATGAAAAGGCTCGAGCTGGTCGAGTTTTTCGCCGCTGCTGATGAATTTGATCGGCTTGCCGGTGACCGCTCTGATCGAGAGGGCTGCACCGCCGCGGGCATCGCCGTCCATTTTGGTCAGCACCACCCCGGTGAAATCGAGACGCTCAAGAAAGGCTTTGGCGGTGGTGACGGCATCCTGGCCGGTCATGCTGTCGGCGACAAAAAGAATCTCCGCGGGGGAGGTGGCCTGCTTGATACGCGCCACTTCCGCCATCATCTCCTCATCGATATGGAGACGCCCGGCGGTGTCGATGATGACCGTGTCGAGCAGGTTCTTGCGCGCATGATCCATGGCATGCAGGGCGATCGCCGCAGCATCCCGGCTCTCTTCAGAGAAGACCTGAATATCGAGGCTGCGGCCGAGCACCCGCAGCTGTTCGACGGCCGCAGGGCGGTAAATATCGGCCGCGGCCAGCAGGGGAGTGCGTCCTTTTTTGCGCAAATGACGGGCGAGCTTGCCCGCAAAAGTGGTCTTGCCTGAGCCCTGCAGCCCCGCCAGCAGAATCACGCCGGGCAGGGTCTTGCCGAAAACGAGCGGGGCCTCTTTCTCGCCCAGCAGCCGGGTCATCTCATCATAAATGATCTTGACCACCATCTGCCCGGGGGTGACGCTGCGCAGCACCTCCTGACCGACCGCGCGCTGCTCTACGTCGGCGATGAACTGCCTGGCCACTTTGTAGTTGACGTCGGCTTCCAGCAGGACCCGGCGTACTTCGCGCATGCTCTCGGCGATATTTTTTTCGTTCAGCGTGCCGTGGCCCCGCAGCTTGTGCAGGACGGCTTCCAGCTTGTCAGTCAGTTCCTGGAACATGCGCGTATTTAACCTCAAAAATGATACAGCCAATAAAAATAGGAAAAAAAAAGCTCTATTGCAAGATTTTTT
>DAOOPF010000075.1:0-17394 GCA_035388125.1 bacterium
GAACCCGCCATTCTCGCCCTGATCACCGGCGGGATCATCTACCTTTTTTACTCCTTTCGCAGCAACTGAACTACAGGAAGATTATGAAAACCTATGCCCGGATTCTTCTCACACTCTTTATCGGACTGATTGCCATCGCAGCCCTCGGCTGCGGCGGCACCAAAATGCGCGCCAATATGACCCTCGAAGAGCGCATGGCCGCAGCCATGACACTCTATGAGAAGCGGGATTTTCTCGAGGCCAAAAACCAGTTCAGGGTGATCACCCTGAGCTACAGCGGCAGCACCGTCGCCGACAAGGCCCAGTTCTATCTCGGCGAATGTCATTACGGCATGAAGGAATATATCCTCGCCGCCAGCGAGTACGAACGGCTGCTCAAGGTCTATCCCAACTCCGAGTGGGTGGATGACGCCAAATTCAAGCTGGGCATGAGCTATTTCAAGCTTTCGCCGAAATATTCGCTCGACCAGGACTATACGCACAAAGCCATTCGCGAATTTCAGGAATTTCTTGAAGAGTTCCATCGCAGCGATCTGGTCAAACAGGTCCAGGAAAAGCTCACCGAGTGCCGGGAAAAACTGGCGCTCAAGGTCTTCGCCTCGGCCGAACAGTACTACAAACTGGGCTACTATGACGCGGCCGCCGTCTATTACAATGTGCTGCTTGATGAACACTATGACTCCAAATACAGCCCGATAGCCCAGTATTATCTCGGCGAATCCTATCGCCATATGCGCAAGCAGAGCGAAGCGCTCGAGGCATTCAGGAAGATGGTCGACAAGTTTCCCGGTCACGACCTGGCGAGCAAGGCCCAGCAGCGTATCACCCAGCTGCAGGGGGCCAATCCGGCCGCCGCCAAAGAGAAACCCTGATTTGGCGGGAAAAGTAAAAAAACTGGCCCTCTTCGGGGGCTCGTTCAATCCGGTCCATCTCGCCCATCTGATCATCGCCGAGAGGGCTGCCGATGCCTTGGCCGTCGATCGTCTGCTCTTCATGCCCTGTTCCGTGCCCGCACTGAAATCGGATGACCAGATGGTCGCGGGCGAACACCGTCTCGCCATGGTCCGGCTCGCCACCGCGGGCAATCCGCGTTTCCGCGCCAGCGATCTCGAACTGCGTCGCGGCGGCCGGTCCTACACCGTCGAGACTCTGAATGAGCTGAAACAGAAGCACGGGCTCGACCGCGCAGGCCTTTTTCTGGTCATCGGCGGGGACAATCTCGCCGATCTGCTCTCATGGCGTGAGCCTGAAGAGATCAACCGGTTGTGCCGCATCGTTGTCGCCGACCGCCCCGGCGTCTCCTACAGCGGCCGCATCCCGGCGTATGTCGATGACATCATCGTCGTCGATACTCCGCTGATGAACCTTTCGTCGACCGATATCCGCAGACGCCTCCGGGAGGGCAAGTCGATCCGTTATCTGGTTCCGCCGGCCGTCGAGCGCTACATCGTCCGCCATCAACTTTACCTGGGCTGACAGAGGGACCCGGTGGCCGGTCGCACCCTGCATATCGCGCAGATCTGCTCCTCGCGTTCCTGGGGCGGACTGGAGATGCATGTGGCCGTGCTATCGCGCTGGCTCGCAGAGGAGGGGCACCGGGTTGAAATATGGTGTGCGCCGAGGTCGCCTCTCGAGGCTGAGGCGCGGCGGCTTGGTTTGACCACCGTTCCTTTCAGGCCCTCCGGCTACCTGGATCTGTTTTCGTCGCTGCGCCTCTTCCGCCAGCTCAGAAAGCGGCGAGTGGAGCTGCTGCACGCTCATTATGCCAGGGATCTCTGGAATATCGCCCCGGTGGTCCATCTGGCGCGCCGGTGGCCGCTGGTCTTCATCAAGCACATCGGTACGGGCAAACCAAAGCGGGATCCCCTGCATCGCTGGATCTACGCCGCTGTGGACCGGATCGTGGCGATCTCACGGGTCATCGAAGAGAATCTGCTCGCCACTCATCCAGTCGAACGGGACCGGGTTTGTATCGTTCATCATGGCGTTGATACGCGCACATTTACCTTTCGCCCTGAAGCGCGCTCTCTTGTGCGGGCGGAGTGGGGCGTGCGGGATGGGGAACTTTTAATCGGCTCTATCGGCCGTCTCCAGTCCGGCAAGGGCCATCTCGAATTTCTCGATATGGCCGCTGCAATCAGCGCCCGTCATGCGCAGGTCCGCTTCGTGATCGTCGGCGAGGCCACCCGCGGCGAAGAGGAGCGCGCGCGTCCGATTTATGAGCGCCTCCACAGCCTGCGGCTTAAAGATCGTGTCATCATGGCCGGCTTCCGCAGCGACATTCCGGAGGTGCTGGCGGCCATGGATATCTTTGCCTTTCCCTCCCGAGCAGAGGCCTTCGGACTGGTTCTGATCGAGGCCATGGCCATCGGACGGGCGGTGGTCTCCACCCGCTGCGACGGCGTTCTCGACATCATCGAGGAGGAGCGGAACGGCCTGCTTTTCGAGCCCGGACAGACTGCCGATCTGACCCGCCAGGTCGAGCGGCTGATCGAGGATGAGATGCTGCGCTTCCGGCTCGGCCGGAGCGCTCTGGAGACGGTCGAGCATAAATTCACCCGTTCCACCATGCTCACCCGCCTCTATGCTGTTTACGAGCGGGCGGGTGCGCGCCGGGGTGTATGCCTCGGGCCCCTGCAGGCCGAACGGCGTTGATCCGGCCGGCTCGCGGATGCCGGTTTCTTTTGCTCTAAACACGGCTGCTTTTTGCCGAACATCTGCAATCACACGATGGGAGGAGTCCATATGGCGGAGGAAAGAGTAATCCGGCTGCTGAAGCGGGTGCCCCTGTTCGCAAAGATGTCCGATGCCGATGTCGAACAGGTCGCCGACCGCTGTCTGCGCAAGGATTGCCACAAGGAGCAGGTCATCCTTGTGGAGGAGGAGGTCGGGCAGACGCTCTTCATCATCCTGCGCGGCACGGTCAAGATAACCCGTGCGAGCGACGAGGGCCGCGAGGTGATCATCACCATCCTCAAGGCGGGCGATTTCTTCGGGGAGCTCTCCATTCTTGACGGCAAGGGCCGGTCGGCCTCGGTTATCGCCATGGAGGAGTCCGAGCTGCTCACGCTGCGCCGCAACGATTTCCATCACCTGCTCGAACGCTTTCCCTCCATCGGGCTGGAGATGCTTCGCGTAATGGCCGACCGCATCCGCAAGGCGGACGTCATGATCGAGAATCTGACCCTGCAGGATGCCGTGGGCCGGGTGGGCTCGACGCTGATTCATGTCGCCGAACAGACCGGCTATGCGCGCGGGGCCAGCATGATCATCGCCAAACTGCCGGTGCAGCAGGATCTCGCCAACATGGCGGGAACCGCCCGGGAGACCATCTCGCGGGTTATGGCCGTATTCGAGAGTAAAAAGCTGATCGAACGGGACGGCCATCGGGTCATCATCCCTGATTTTGAAAAATTCAAGCGCGAATACTGGTCCTGAGCCGGAAAGGGGAGGGGCGTGACGAAATACGCGTCCACGCTGCTATCCCGTCATGGTTACAGGCCCGGACCGCGCTTTTATCTGCTCAATAACGCTACCTGCGGAGGAGTACATGTCGGTTCTGGAAATGTTGGCTGAAAGCGTCATTACGGGCAATGCGAACCGGGCGGAAGAGCTCACTTTGACCGCCCTGGGAGAGGGTATCGAGCCATCCGAAGTGCTGAACAAGGGATTGATCGCCGCCATGGATATCGTCGGCGTCAAATTCCGCAATAACGAGTTTTATGTTCCTGAAATGCTCGTCGCCGCCCGTGCGATGAAGGCCGGCATCAAGGTGTTAAAACCAAAGCTGGTCGAAACCGGAGTCGAGCCCATCGGCCGTTTCATCATCGGCACGGTCAAGGGTGATCTGCATGATATCGGCAAGAATCTGGTCTCGATGATGATGGAAGGAGCGGGATTCGAGGTGATCGACCTCGGCGTCGATGTCACTGCGGACAAGTTTGTGGCGGCGATCAAGGAGTACAAGCCCCAGGTCGTCGGCCTCTCGGCGCTGCTGACGACGACGATGCTGAACATGAAGGATGCCCTCGCCGCTTTTGAGGCGGCCGGCGTGCGCGACCAGGTCAAAGTGGTCATCGGCGGCGCTCCGGTGACTTTACAGTATGCCCGGGAGATCAACGCCGACGGCTATGCCGCGGATGCGGCCAGCGCCGTCGACCTGGTCAAGCAGCTGCTGCCCGCATGATGACCACGACTGGCAGCGAGGAGTTGTGAACAATCAGGGTCGCGGCGGAGCGCCTCTCCGGGTCATATTTTTCGACCTGGGGGGTGTGCTGGTGGATGTCCATTTTGAGGCCTTTCTGGAGGGGCTGGCCCGGCATACCGGGCACAGCCTGGCTGAATTGGCTGCGCTGCGGCAGAGCATGCTCCCGGATTCGCAGCTCTTCGACAGCGGCGGGATCGATGCCGGCGAGTTCCTCGTCCGGCTCAATCGCAGACTGGACACTCCGCTCGAACAACCGCTTTTTGAGCGGCTCTATACCGGGATATTTTCACTGAAGGAGGATGTCGCCGGGCTGGCCATGTCGCTGCGCAGCCGATTCCGGCTCTCGATCATCAGCAATACCGATCCGCTGCACTATAACCATATCATCGGACGGTATTCCTTCTTCACTATTTTTGAAAACCCGGTGACCTCCTTCACCGCCGGCGTCCTCAAACCCGATTCCGCCATCTATACCTTTGCCCTGCGGGCAATGGGGGTGTCAGCCGGAGAGTCGCTTTTCATCGATGACCGGGAAGAGAATGTTGAGGGAGCCCGCCGGGCGGGTATGCGTGCCCTGCACTTTTCCGGAGCGGAGGCCCTGCGGAGGCAGCTGGACGGTCTGCTGCCTTGCGAAATGGAGATTTGATTCTTTACGGGAAATTTGCACCATTAAAACCTGATTCTCAAGAGGAGGCGCAGAATGTCGTTGGCGATCAATGGTGGTACCCCGGTGCGGACGCTGCCGTTTCCGGTCTGGCCGGTCTGGGGGGATGATGAGATTGAGGGACTGACCCGGGTCATCAAGAGCGGTAAATGGGGACGGTTGGCCGGCAAGGAGAGTGAATGTTTTGAACGGCAGTTCGCCGAAGCGCATGCGGCCAGGCACGGTATCGCCATGAACAGCGGCACCACAGCTCTGCGCGTCGCCCTCACCGCCGCTGACGTCGACGCCGGCGACGAGGTGATCGTCCCCGCCTACACCTTCATTGCCACAGCCAGCGCCGCGGTCGAAGCCGGCGCCGTGCCCATCTTTGTCGATATCGACCGGGATACCTACAATATCGATACCCGTCTCATCGAGGCGGCCATCACGCCGCGCACCAAAGCCATCATGCCGGTCCACTTCGCCGGCCGCCCCGCCGATATGGATGCCATTATGCAGATCGCCGCAAAACACGGCCTCGTCGTCATCGAGGATGCCGCACAGGCCTGGGGCTCAGCCTGGAAGGGCCGCCCGGTCGGCGCCATCGGCGCAGCCGGCTGTTTCTCCTTCCAGTCCTCCAAAAACATCAACTGCGGGGAAGGAGGGATCATCCTCACCAACGATGATCTCGTGGCTAAATTCGCGCGTTCACACCACAACTGCGGACGCAGCGAGGACGGGCTCTGGTATGAGCATTTTTATTTCGGCGGCAATTACCGCATCACCGAGTTCCAGTCCGCTGTTTTGCTGGCCCAGTTCGGACGCTATGAAGAACTCAAGGCGATCCGGCGCGCCAACCTGGACCTTCTGAATGAACTGCTGGGCGGGATTGAAGGGATCTCCCCGCTGCCCATGCAGCAAGAGGTGACCAGCCATTCCTGTCATCTCTATATTTTCCGCTATGACAAACGCGCCTTCGCCGGCAAGTCCAAGCAGCTCTTCATTGACGCCATGCGCAAGGAGGGCATCCCGACCAGCCCGGGATACTCCATCCCCCTCTACAAACAGCCGGTATTTATGAACAAATCCTTCGGGCCGCGCGGCCGGAAGGTCGATCTCCCGGTCGATTATGCCGGCAACTTTTGCCCCGAGAGCGAAAAGGCCTGCTATGAGGAGGCAATCTGGTTCACCCAGAGTGTGCTGCTCGGCACGGAAGAGGATATGCAGGATATCGCCGGGGCCATCCGTAAAATCCAGCAGCATGCGGGTGAACTGAAGGAATAGGATAAGCGTCGCAAACAGGCACCCGGAAGAGCACTTTTCACCGGCAGGGCCGGCCAGGCGGCCGGCTCCTTTTCTGGAGGAAGCGTATGTACCAGCTTGTCGTCAAATCACAGTTTTCCGCCGCCCACCGTCTGGCCTACTATCCGGGCGCCTGTGAGCGCATCCATGGTCACAACTGGAAGGTCAAGGCCACCGTCGCCGGCGAGGAGCTGGACCAGCTCGGCATGGTGCTCGATCTGATGGTCCTGCAGAGCATTCTTGATGAATGCCTGCACCAGTTCGATCACCGCTTGATCAATGAGGTGGCGCCCTTCGATCAGATCAATCCAACTTCCGAAAACCTCTCCCGCTATATCTTCGGCTGGATGAAGAACAATTTGCCGGCCAAAGCGAAAGTGGTGCAGATAGAGGTTGCTGAAAATGATGATTTCTCAGTAATTTACAGCGAACCGACCGCCTGATCCGGGTGGGCTTTTAGCCAGGAGCAGATATGGATGACTTGAAACGCGGCCAGCGCGAAATCCTGGAAGCAAAACTTGAGGTCTTTAGCAACCGTTATCCCGGCAGGGATTATGTCATTACTGTCAGCGATCCCGAATTCACCTGTCTCTGTCCGCGGACGGGGTATCCGGATTTTGCTGTGATCGAGATCCGTTATATTCCTGATCAATACTGCCTTGAGCTGAAAGCCCTCAAGCTCTACATCAACCGGTTCCGGGATCGCGGGATCTTTCACGAGGAGGCGGTCAATGAAATCCTCGAGGCTCTGGTTGAGGTCTGCCAGCCGCGCTGGATGGCGGTGAGAGGCGATTTTAATCCGCGCGGCAACATTCACACGACCGTGGATGCAGAGTACTCGGCGCCCGGCTATGAGAAAAAAAGACTTGCATCTGGTTATTAATTTAGTAAATTCACATTATAAGACTCATGTACGGCCAACGCGAAGTAAAATGAACCCTTCTCGCTACATTTTTCCCTTTTATAGCCATTATTTTGGCGGTCGGAGCGGATAGCAGGCCCGGTAAACACCACGCCGGCGTCATTGTCCGCCCACCCGCTCACACCTGGTGGGCTTTTTTTTTGGAGGGATCTGATTATGAACCTGTCATCCCTGCGGCTGGAAATCGACCGGATCGACGAGCAGATCGTTGATCTGATCAGCGAGCGTGCCACCCTCGCGCAGGAGATCGGCACCCTGAAAGGGAGTACCGGTCTGACCGTGCGGGACAAGCAACGGGAAGAGGGGGTGCTCTATCATGTCCAGAGCCACAATCAGGGTCCGATTTCCAACGACGAGATCGTCGCCATCTTCAAACGCATCATTCACGCATGCCGGGAGCTGCAATACCTGGCCTGAAATTCCATAATCCCAGTGAGGTAACACAGTGGTCATCGTCATGAAAGACAGCGCCAGCGAGATGATGGTGCAGGCTGTCTGCGAAAAGCTTGAATCCCGCGGATTTCAGGTGCACAAGGTGGTCGGGGTCAACCAGACCATTCTCGGGGGGCTCGGCGACATCCGCGGGGTCGATCTGCGCGAATTCGAGGTGATGGAGGGGGTCTATGAGGTCCTGCGCATCACCGAACCCTACAAACTGGCGAGCCGGGCCTTTCATCCGGAGAACACTGTGGTGGAGGTGGGTGAGGCATCGTTTGGCGGTGAGATGGTGACCGTGTGCGCCGGCCCCTGCTCGGTGGAGAGCGAAGAGCAGCTCTACACCATTGCGCAGGAAGTCAAAAAATGCGGCGCCAAGGTGCTGCGCGCCGGCGCATTCAAGCCGCGCACCTCTCCCTACGCTTTCCAGGGACTGGGGGAGAAGGGGCTTCAGCTCATGCAGCAGGTCGGTGATGAACTCTCCATCGCCACGGTCTCGGAGGTCATGGAGATCGGTCAGCTCGATCTGATGCTCAAGTATATCGACATCATCCAGGTCGGCGCCCGCAACATGCAGAATTTTGCGCTGCTGCGCGAGCTGGGCCACATCCGCAAGCCCGTCCTGCTCAAGCGCGGCCTCTCGGCGACGATCGAGGAAATGCTCATGGCGGCTGAGTATATCATGTCCGGCGGCAACTATAATGTCATCCTGTGCGAACGCGGCATCCGCACTTTCGAGACCTATACCCGCAATACCATGGATATCTCGGCCATACCGGTCACCCAGAAGCACAGCCACCTGCCCATCATCGCCGATCCCAGTCACGGCACGGGACGGCGGGACAAGGTGGCGCCGATGGCGCGCGCAGCCGTCGCTGCCGGCGCCAATGGCCTTATCATCGAGGTCCACCATGACCCGGACCACGCCCTTTCGGACGGGGCACAGTCCATCTACCCCCAGATGTTCATGCGCCTGATGGAAGAGCTGCGCATGATCGCCTGGGCGATCGGCAAACGCATCTAACTGGACAGGAAAGCGGTCATGGAAGAGAATCTCGCATTCAGGGAAATCGCCATCGTCGGTGTGGGATTGATCGGTGGATCACTAGGACTTGCGCTCAAACGCAAGGGATACAAGGGCGTGCTGACAGGCGTCGACACCGCGGAGGTGCTCGCGCTGGCCCTGCAGCGCGGCGCCATCGACAAAGGCTATGAACCGGCTGCGATCGCCGAGGCCCTCGCCGGTGCTGATCTGGTCTTCCTCTGCACTCCGGTTTCAGGCATCTTGCAGCATTTGCAAAGCATCGGCGCCTATGTCCGGCCCGGCACCCTCATCACCGATGTCGGCAGCACCAAGCGCAAGATCGTCGAAACCGCCAATATCCACCTCCCCTCACAGTGCGATTTCATCGGCGGCCATCCCATGGCCGGCTCCGAGTTCAAGGGCATGGAGGCAGCCGACGCCTTTCTCTTCGAGAACACGACCTGGGTGCTCACCCCGGCCAAGCCGATGCGGGAGGAGCAGCGCAAGGCTATCGGCGAACTGGTGGAGATGACCGGCGCCCTGGTGCTGCTGATCTCTCCCCATCTTCACGACGAGATCGCCGCTGCGGTCAGCCACCTGCCGCAGATGGCGGCGATCGCACTGATGAGCCTGGCGGCCCAGCGCCAGACCGAGAGCAGCCATTTTCTCAAAATGGCCGCCGGCGGGTTCCGGGACATGACCAGAATCGCTTCCAGCCCCTTCAGTGTCTGGGAGGATATTATGGCTACAAATTATGATATGATCGGCAGTTACATTGATGCGTACATAGAAGAACTTAAGCGGGTCAAGACCGCGCTGGATAAAAAAGAGATGCGCACCATCTTCGACCAGTCGGCGCGCAACCGTCTCTCCATCCCCAGAGATACGCGCGGATTCTTCCGGCCGCATTTTGACATCTCCGTCGTTGTGCAGGACCGCCCCGGCATGCTCGCCACCATCGCCGGTTCCCTGCTCGAGAAGAATATCAACATCAAGGATATCGAAATCCTCAAGATCAGGGAGAACGAGGGCGGAACCATGCGGTTGGCCTTCGCCTCTGAACTGGATCGGGAAATGGCGCTGGCGCTGCTCAAATCACGCGGACTCGAGTGCAGAAAGAGGGAATGACATGAGCGATATTCTGATAAAACCGGCGCGCGCTGTCTCCGGCACATTTACCGTCCCCGGCGACAAGTCGATTTCGCACCGCGCTCTGATCCTATCCGCCATGGCGGAGGGTAAAAGCAAGATCAGCGGCCTCTCCGATGCCAGGGATGTGGCCAGCACCCGGCAGTGTATTGAAAAGCTGGGCATCAAGATCTCCAGCCTCAAGGGGGGGATCATCGCTGTCGCCGGCAAGGGCAAATACGGCTTTCGCGAAGCCAAAGCACCGCTCGATGCCGGCAATTCCGGCAGCACCATCCGTCTGCTCAGCGGCGTTGCCGCCGCGCAGCCCTTCACGACCACGATCACCGGGGATGAGTCGCTTTGCCGCCGGCCGATGCGGCGCATCATCGAGCCCCTTGAACAGATGGGGGCCCATATCGAGAGCAACGGATACAAGGCTCCGCTGGTGATCCGGGGTGGTGCACTGCGCTCGATCGATTATGCATCGACCATCGCCAGCGCCCAGGTCAAGTCCTGCATCCTGCTGGCCGGCCTCTACGCCAACGGCACCACGCGCGTCACCGAGCCGAGCCCGTCGCGCGATCATACCGAGCGCATGCTTGAATCTTTCGGGGTCAAGGCGCGTTTCTCCCAGTCCGGCGCCGGCGTCCAGGGGCCGGCTACGCTGCAGGCCTGCGATGTCACCATTCCGGGCGACCTCTCTTCGGCCTCCTTTTTCCTCGTCATGGCCTCCCTTCTCGCCGATTCGGAGATCACCATCCAGCAGGTGAGCGTCAATCCAACCCGTATGGGGATCTATGATGCCCTGTCGGCGATGGGCGCGATGATCCAGGCCTCACCCGCAGTCATACTGCAGGGTGAACCGCGCGCCGATCTGAGCGTGCGCAGCAGCAAACTCCATGCGGCGGCCCTGGGCGGTTCCATGATCCCCCGCATCATCGACGAGATCCCCGTGCTCGCCGTGGCGGCCACCCAGGCCCAGGGCGTCACGACCATTCGCGATGCCGGCGAACTGCGCCTTAAGGAATCGGACCGCCTCGCCGCTATCTGCAAAAATCTTTCCGCCATGGGGGCCAATATCCGCGAGACCAAAGATGGCATGATCATCACCGGACCGACGCCCCTGCACGGGGCCGAAATCGATAGCTATGATGACCACCGCATCGCCATGGCCTTCGCTGTCGCCGGATTGATCGCTTCCGGCGAAACCCTGATTAAAAACGGCACGTGCACCGAGATCTCCTTTCCCGGCTTTTTCGGGCTCCTGGACCGGATCCGCCATGATTAGCACGCGCACCAGGCTGTTTGGAGTGATCGGTGATCCGGTCTCCCACAGCCTATCGCCGCTCATGCATAACTATTTTTTCAAGCTGTTCGGACTCGACGGTGCCTATTTCGCGTTCAGGACGGAGGGGGAGAGGCTGGCCGAAGCCATCACCGGCGCCCGCGCCCTCTCATTATCCGGCCTCAATGTCACCATTCCGCACAAAGCCGCCGTCGTGCCGCTTTGCGATTACCGTTCGCCGGAGGTGGAACTGCTCGGCGTGGCCAATACCCTGGTTTTCCGCGATGACAAGATCCATGCCTTCACCACCGACCATATCGGCTTTACCTGCTCCCTTGGGGAGGAGGAAGACCGCTTCAGCGGCAGCCGGGTTCTTCTTTTCGGCGCCGGGGGCTCCGCGCGCGCTGTCGCCTTCGCCCTCGCCAGGCTGGGGATCGTTCATCTCACCATAGTCAACCGGTCGCGGGAGAGGGCGGAGGCGCTTGCCGATTTTTGCCGCAAGCAGTTGAATCTTCTTTCCGTGCGCCCCCTCAGCCCGCTCGATCCGGCCCTCGGCGGCGAGATCAGCTCCGCCGCCATTCTGATCAATGCCACCGCGTGCGGCCTCTTTCCCCACATCGACGAGACGCCCCTGAGCGCCTTCGACCTGATCGGCCGGCGCCATTTCGTCTATGACCTGGTCTACAATCCGCGGCTGACCCGTTTCATGCGCGAAGCCGGAGCGCGGGGCGCAGCCGTGCAAGGGGGGCTGGAGATGCTGATTTTTCAGGGACTGGCCGCATTGAATCACTGGTTCTACAGCGATTACCGGCTTGAGCCGGCCGAGCTGAACAAACTGAAATCATTACTCAACCGCGAGCTGAGATGATGCAAAAACTTCGCTTTCTCACCGCCGGCGAGTCGCACGGCCAGGGACTGGTCACAATTCTCGAGGGGATGCCCGCCGGCGTGCCGCTCACCGCGGCGGATATCACCCCCGATCTCAAGCGGCGCCAGCGCGGCTACGGGCGCGGCGGGCGCATGCAGATCGAGAAAGATGCCGTACGCATCCTTTCCGGCGTCCGCTACGGCAGGACCCTCGGCAGTCCGATCTCGATGTTCCTCGAGAATCTTGACTGGCCGAACTGGACTGAAAAAATGGCCCAGGAAAAGCCTGATCACCCCGTTCCGGCCCTGCATATGCCCCGGCCCGGCCACGCCGATTTTGCCGGCATGGTTAAGTACCGCCAGGAGGACCTGCGCAACATCCTTGAGCGCTCCTCCGCGCGCGAAACCGCCGCCCGCGTCGCCGCCGGCGCCGTCGCGCGCACTCTCCTGGCCGCGTTCGGAATCGCGATCAACAGCCATGTGATCTCCATCCGCGGCATCCAGGCGAGTATCAGCGCAGCCGGCTTTTTCAAGGGACGGACGGCGCGCGACCCCGAGCTGCTGGCCTCCTGGCGCACTCTCATGGCCCGGGTCGAATCCTCTCCGCTGGCCTGCGCCGACGCGGAAGCCGAAGCGAGGATGATCGCCGCCATCGATGCCGCCCGCGAAAAGGGCGACACCCTGGGCGGTGTGGTTGAAATCGTCGCCCTCGGCCTGTTTCCGGGCCTGGGCAGTCACGTGCACTGGGACCGGCGGCTCGACGCCATGCTCGCCGGCGCCCTGATGAGCATTCCGGCCATCAAGGGGGTGGAGATCGGGCTCGGTTTCGGCGTCACCCTCAACCCGGGATCGCAGATCCATGACGAGATCTTTCACGATCCCGGGCAGGGCTTTTACCGCGGCGGCAACAACGCCGGCGGCATTGAAGGGGGGATGAGCAACGGTGAACCCCTCGTTCTGCGTGTTCACATGAAGCCTCTTCCGACCCTGGCGCGGCCGCTGCGCTCGGTCGATGTCGCCACTCTTCAGCCCCAGTCGGCCCACCACGAACGCGCCGACGTGTGCGCCGTGCCCGCCGCAGCCGTTGTCGCTGAAGCCATGACCGCCCTCATCCTCGCCGACGCCCTCTGTGTGAAACTGGGCGGGGATTCTCTCAGTGAAATGCAGCAGCATTACGCGAGCCTGGCCCATGTACCCCTGGGATGGTAAAAATATCTACTTTATGGGCTTTATGGGCACCGGCAAGAGCAAGGTGGGCCGGGCCTTCGCCCGTCTGCTCGGCTGGCCCTTCGCCGATTCCGACGACCTGATTGTCGCCCGGGCCGGCATGCCGGTCGATGAAATCTTCCGGCAAAGGGGCGAAGAGGGATTTCGCGCCCTTGAAGACGAGATCGTCGACGAGATCAGCCGGCGCTCGCAGTGGGTGATTTCCCTCGGCGGCGGCGCTGTCATGCGCGAGGGCAACTGGCAAAAGCTCGACGCCTCGGGTGTGACCATCTGCCTCGAAGCATCTCTCGAGGTGCTGACCAGACGGCTCGGCCGCAAGAACAACCGCCCTCTGGTCCGGGGCCTGACGGGTGAAGCCCTGGCCAGCCGCATCACTGAACTATACACGCTGCGTGCACCGGTCTACGCCCGGGCGCACTATCACTTTGAAAGTTTCGAGGAGGTGACCGCAGCGGATCTGGCGGAACAGATCTTCCTCTACCTCCGGGATGAGCCATGAGGAGTGTGCAGGTGGAGCTGCAGCGGATGGTCTCGCCCATCCAGATCGGATTCGGGCTTATCGATCGGCTGCCGGAACTGCTGTCAAGGCACAACCTTCAGGGCGAGCTGGTCATCATTTCAGATGAACGCGTTGCCGGGCTCTATGGCGAGAAGGTTCTGACCAGGCTCGGCGCCGCCGGCAGACCCGCTCATCTCCTGCAGGTTCCGGAAGGGGAAGAGTCGAAATCACTGGCACAGTGCGAGGCGCTCTGGCGCAAGCTTATCGCGGGTGGTTTCAACCGCTCGGCGATCATCCTCGCCCTCGGAGGTGGCGTGGTCGGCGATCTCGCCGGATTCGTCGCTGCGACCTTTCTGCGCGGCGTCCGTCTTGTCCAGATTCCCACGACTCTGCTCGCCCAGGTCGACAGCAGCGTCGGCGGCAAGACCGGGATCAATCACTCCCTCGGCAAGAACCTCATCGGCGCCTTTCATCAGCCCGAACTGGTCTGCATCGATCCTGCACTGCTCTCCACCCTCCAGATCCGTGACCGCCTCGCCGGACTGGGTGAAGTGGTCAAATACGCATTGATCCGCGATCGCGCCCTCTTCACCCTGCTCTCCCTCAATCTCGAGGCTCTGGCCGGCCTCACCTATCCCGAACTTTGCGAGTCGGTCATCGAAACCAGCTGTTCCATTAAAGCCGGCATTGTCGCCGCCGATGAGCGGGAGAGGGGGGAGCGGGCCCTGCTCAATTTCGGCCACACCATCGGGCACGCCCTCGAGGCGGCGGGGGGCTACAGCCATTTCCGCCATGGTGAAGCGGTGACCCGCGGCATGGCCGGGGCGATCTGGCTTTCGCGACGGACCGGCCGCATCCCGAGGGCGGAGGCCCAGGCGGCCCTCGACCTGCTCGCCCGTCTGGCGCCGCCGGCTCCTCCGCCCGGCCTGCAGCCGGCGGATCTGCTGGTCTATATGGCGCGCGATAAAAAACGCGACGCGGGTGGCCAAAACTGGATTCTGCTGGAAGGGATAGGCAGCGCTGTCATCACCCGCCTGGTCGACGAGGCGCTCTTGCCGCAGGCCCTTCAATTCGCCTGTGCCGCCGAATGGCGCGTTCCTTGATCAGAGGGGAAGAGGCAAAAGCCTGCCGCCCGCTGCTGGCAAACCACTGCTGCAGGAGGTATGAAGCATGATCTCCATTCTCGTGATCCACGGTCCCAATCTCAATCTGCTCGGTGAGCGCGAACCCGGACACTACGGCCGCCGCACTCTGGCTGAACTCGACCGGGAGCTGTACTCGCAGGCGCAAAAGCTCGGCATCCGGTTGCTCATCCTCCAGTCCAATCATGAGGGAGTCCTCATCGATTTTATCCATGAGCAGCGCCGCACCGCCGCCGGTATTCTCATCAACCCCGGCGCCCTAACCCATTACAGTTATGCCCTGCGCGACGCCATCGCGGGCGTCAACCTCCCCGCCGTCGAAGTGCACCTCTCCGATATTCACAAACGGGAAGCGTTCCGCCGCAAGAGCGTCATCAGGGAGGTCTGCCTGGAGCAGGTCTCCGGCAAGGGTTTTGATTCCTATCTGGAGGGATTGAAACTATTGGTTGATTATATCGGTAAAAATGGTTAATATAGTGCGCTGACCGGCGCGGAATTCCGGCGCAACTCGGGCTCCTCCATCTTGTATCAAAACGATTCATCAGGATCAAATTGCTTCAATTTATTGCCTCCGCGCGGCATCTTTTGCTCGACAGGAATGATGGTTGCATTTTGGCTGTTATAACTTATTGTTAATCAATGCTGGTAACCGGCAAAAAACGGACTCCTGAGCGCTGTTATTGGCATGATTCATGCAATCCTCATTCGACGTTTTACGCATAAACAGGAGGGCAACCAGATGAGCCTTCGGCTACAGAATCAGCATCTTGTTCTTTTTGTGTTGTTCCTGGTAGTGGGAATTCCTGCGCTGCTTGCCGGGGCTGGCATCGAGCGGCCCTTCGATCCGGTTGTGGTCAAGGGCGCGCAGCTGGGTGATTTCCTCGGCGCCGACACCAGTGATATCTATGTCTATGTCTACAAAGAGGAGAGCTGGCAGCAGATCCCCTTCCAGATCGATCAGGTCGATTGGGACGCTGAAATGGCAGTATATAGTTACTTCGCCACCCACAACAGCGTACTCGATTCCCTGGATGAGCTCTGCTTCATGGCTGTGGACATGGGCGACAGCGTGGCTGACAACCGCTGGATCGGCGATATCGGTTCGACGCTATATCAGCGTTATCAGGTGGCCGCCTGGGATACCAGCGTGACCCCGGCCCGCAAATCCTTCGCCTATGTCTATCGTTCCGCCTCCATCACCCCCGCTTTCAGTTCCTACATGGCCTATGAGACCGGCATTGTGGGCGTTTCTGATACCGTCAGCGCCCAATCCTACATTTACGGGCAGAACGCCGAGGCCATTCCCGATTTTCTCAGCCTCATGGCGGGTGAAGAGCGCGGTCCGGATATTCTCGACCGCTGGAAGATCCGCTTCAAGGGCAGCATCGGCCCCTATTGGGGCACCCCCGGATATATCGAAAGCGAGGATAGCGCCCTGCGCGAGGCCAGTCTTCAGGTACGCGCCGGTGCGGTTCGTGTTATTCACAGGCGCGAATTCGGCATCAACATGCAGGGCAATGAACTTCCGCTCTATCTCGGGATGGAATCGATCTTTTACCCGTGGTCCTACAAACTCGACCTGGTCAAGGAGGGGCTGCCCGGCTTCCTGGGCATGCAGGAGATGCGGCAAAGCATCGATTATCTGCCCAATATTGCCGGCTCTCTCTTTCACTGGTCCGGCGACCAGAACATCCCTGTGGACGGTGCGCAGGATATCATTCCCGACCAGACTTTTGAAACCCCCGCTGTCAACTGGTTCATGGTGCAGGGCGATTTCGGCACGGCAGCCACTGTCTTCAAGATGCAACCCATCCCCGGCACCCTGCTCTCGCTCTATTACATCGATGATTCTTCCACCGAGAACGGAGCCGACCGGGACGCTATCGGCGATACCGGCGATATGATGGCCTGGGGCGAGAGCGGTGTGCAGCTTTTGGCGTCCGGTTCTGATCCGATCAATATCGAGGATGAAGAGGAGAATCTCACCGCCACATTCTACTATCTGCCGGGATATCACACCGCGGCCTACGGCGACTCGCTCGCCGATTACACCCGCCATCCCCTTCAGGTCGTCGTCACTCCGCGCACCAATACCGTCATTCCGGTGGAGATGACCGCCCTCAAGGCCAAGCAGGCCAAGGGGACCGTCCGTCTCGAGTGGACCACGCTCTCGGAATCCAATAATTATGGTTTTGACATCGAGCGCAAAAGCGCAGGGGAGACCGGCTGGCGAAAGATCGGCTTCGTCAAGGGCAACGGCACCAGCCAGATCGCCCACGCCTATCACTACACCGACACGGAACCCGTAACGGGTACGAACAGCTACCGACTCAAGCAGATCGATCTTGACGGTCGCTCGGCCTATTCACCCGAGGTCGCTGTCGATATCCAGCTGCCGGAGCTGCTTGAGCTGGGGCAGAACTATCCCAATCCATTCAATCCGGGTACCGACATTACCTTCCAGCTCCCCGCAGGCGAGGATCAGCGTGTCATCATGGCTGTCTATAACCTGCTCGGGCAGAAGATCAGAACTCTGGTCGACGGCAATATGGAACCCGGCACCCACCACGTCCACTGGGACGGCCGCGACGACCGGGGGCTGAATGCCGTCTCCGGCGCCTATCTCTATCGCCTCCAGCTGGGTGCGCAGGTGCTCACCCGCAAAATGATCAAGATGCAGTAAACCTGGCCGCCGCATGCGGCATGCAGGCAT
>DAOOPF010000076.1:0-17116 GCA_035388125.1 bacterium
GTGATGAAGGGCAGGTTGATCTCGGTCTGGGCCGTGCTCGAGAGTTCGCACTTGCCCTTTTCGGCCGCTTCCTTCAGACGCTGCAGGGCCATCGGATCCTTGGAGAGGTCGACCCCCTCCTGTTTGACGAACTCATCGACGATCCAGTCGATGATGCGCTGATCAAAGTCATCGCCGCCGAGATGGGTGTCGCCGTTGGTCGACTTGACCTCGAAAACACCGTCGCCGATCTCGAGGATCGAGATATCAAAGGTGCCGCCGCCAAGATCAAAGACGGCGATCTTTTCATTGCCCTTCTTGTCAAGACCATAGGCGAGAGAGGCCGCAGTGGGCTCGTTGATGATGCGGCGCACATTGAGGCCGGCGATCTCGCCCGCCTCCTTGGTCGCCTGGCGCTGACTGTCATTGAAATAGGCGGGCACGGTGATAACCGCATCGGTCACCTTCTCGCCGAGATAGTCTTCGGCGGTCTGGCGCATCTTCTGCAGGATCATCGCCGAGATCTCCTGGGGCGAGTATTCCTTGTCATCGATCTTAACCTTGGCCACATCATTGCTGCCGGCGATGACCGTATAGGGGACCTCTTCCAGTTCGCGCCCAACCTCGTTGTACCGGCGGCCCATAAAACGCTTGATCGAATAGACCGTTTTGGTCGGGTTGGTGACCGCCTGACGCTTGGCCACCTGGCCGACCAGACGCTCGCCGCTCTTGGTGAAGGCAACCACCGAGGGGGTGGTGCGCATGCCTTCGCTGCTGGGAATGACGACGGGCTCTCCCGCCTCCATCACCGCAACGCAGGAGTTGGTGGTGCCCAAATCAATACCGATAATTTTACCCATGGTGTCGCACTCCTTTCGGGAGGATTATAGAATAAGCATAATGCATGAAATTTTCCGGTTCATCGCCTGACCCCATGCAAAGCACATGCCAAAGTATCAGCCTGGAACGAGATGACTTTATCCTTATAATAAACAGGCGCATGGACTATTGTGTCCATGCGCCGGTCTTTGTTCCGGATCTCCATTTGAGAGATTCACTCTGCCATTATGACAGTCAAATCTGTCAATATGACTAGATTGTCAGAACCACCTCTATTCGCGCGGCATACGCATCCCGACGGTATAGACGGTCTGATCGCGCATGATGCGCATATAGACCACGGCGCCCGGTTTGATTGCGCGCACCGCCGTGCGGAACTCCCGCACCGAGGTGGTCGCCGCATCGTTGACCGAGAGGACGAGATCCCCTTCGCGCAATCCCTTGCGATCGGCCACCGAATTGGGATCGACGCTGGCGATGACCACTCCCGATTCGCCTTCATAGCCGTACTGGCGCGCGAGCTGCCGGGTCAGTTCCTTGACCTCCATGCCCAGCTTGCCGGCCTGGCTGGTCTCGCCGCTCTCCTCACTGGCGACCTCTTCATCTGAAGGGCGCTCACTCAGGGTCAGGGAGATGGTCTTGAGGGCCTTGTCCCGCCAGATGGTCATGGTGATGCGGGTATTGGGGGCCTGGCTGCCGACCCAGGCGATGAGCTGGTCGCGCGAAGTGACCTCCATGTCGTTGAGCTTGAGGATGATGTCGTCCCGCTTCAGTCCTGCCTTCTCGGCCGGGCTCTCCTTGATCACCTCGCCCACCTGCGCCCCCTTGGGCTTGTCGAGGCCGAAATACTCCGCTTTCTCCTCATCGATCTCTTCGAGCTGGACCCCGATCCAGCCGCGGCGCACCCTGCCGTCGGAGATCAGCTGCTCCATGATCGAGCGGGCCATGTTGATCGGGATGGCGAAGCCGATGCCGACATTGGACTGGCCGACGATGGCGGTGTTGATGCCCACCAGCTCACCGCGCAGATTGACCAGCGCCCCGCCGCTGTTGCCCGGATTGATAGCCGCATCGGTCTGGATGAAATCCTGATAGCGCAGCGACCCCTCACCGAGGCCGGCGCCGAGGGAGCGGCCCTTGGCGCTGACGATGCCGGCGGTCACGGTCTTTTCGAGGACGTCGGAGAAGGGATTGCCGATGGCCATCACCCACTCGCCGACCTCCAGCCGGTCCGAGTTGCCCAGGTTGAGGGTGGGCAGCCCTTTCTTGTCGATCTTGATGACCGCGATATCGCTCGCCGGGTCCTTGCCGATCACCTTGGCTTCATGTTCGACCTTGTCGATCATCACCATGATCTCATCCGCATCCTTGATGACGTGATTGTTGGTCAGGATATAGCCATCAGGATTGACGATGACTCCGGAGCCCAGTCCGCGCATCACCCGTTTCTGGTCGGGCACATCGAAAAACTGGCGGAAGAAAGGGTCATCCATGAAGGGATGACGGACGCTCTGTTTGACCACGGTGCTGCTGTTAATGGTCACCACCGCCGGGCTGGCGATCCTGGCGACCTCGGTAAAGGCCTTGCTGAGGCTCTGCAGCCCCACCAGCTCCTGTGAGACGGGCTCGTTGGATCCGAGGGCCACTGCGCTTTCAGCCCGATCAGAGGCGATGCTGTGCATCACCCAGTCGAAATTGCTGGATATCACCAAACCGATCACGATGCCGATAAAGATACCGGCCGAGAGAAGCACCGAGCGTTTCTTGCCGTTCATATATTTTCCTTTCCGGATATCAATGATCATTGCGAATCATGAGCAGCCTGACCAGCTGCAGGACCGCCATTGCGGCGGCCGCGACGTAGGTCAGGGCGGCGGCATTGAGCACTTTACGGGCGCCATCGATCTCCTCCCCCTTGACCATGCCGCTGCTGGTCAGCTGCGCCAGAGCGCGCTTGGATGCGTTGAACTCCACCGGCAGGGTGACGAGGGTGAAAAAGACCGAGGCGGCAAAAAAGACGATGCCAAGGGTGGTGAGAAATTTGAGCGATGAGACCATCAGCCCGATGATGAAGAGCGGCATGGCCAGCATCGAGCCGAAATTGGCCAGGGGATACATGGTATGGCGAAGCTTCAGGGGCCCGTAGGCCACCTTGTGCTGGATCGCATGACCGGTTTCGTGAGCGGCCACGCCGATGGCAGCGATGGAATTGGAGCCGTAGACTCCTTCAGAGAGATTGAGGGTCTTGTGGATGGGATCGTAGTGGTCGGTCAGATTCCCCTCCACGCTTCCCACCTGGACATCCTGAATACTGTTGCGCTGCAGCAGGGTCTTGGCCACCTGGGCGCCGGTCATGCCTGAGGTCGAGGCCACCTGGCTCCATTTGTGGTAGGCGCTTTTGATCTTGAACTGGGCGTAGAGGGTCAGGATCAGAGCGGGGGCCAGCAGCAGGATATCACTCATTCCAAAATACATGGTTATTCCTCCTTTGGACAGTATTGTGCAATGAATCAACTATTAGACTCGGCAGCTGCCAAAAAGTTTCAATTCAAATCGATCATGAGAAGAGCTGCAGGCGGGCGGCTGCGCAGAGCGGCCTTCCATCACCGGTCCGGTGCCGAGTCTTTGCCGCGGAGTCGCCGCCAGCGCGCGCGGATCCAGTTCAGGGTACGGTGGCCATCCCGGGGGAAGAGGAGCATGAAACCGAGCAAAAGGATCGCCACGCCGGGCCCCGGGGTGAACAGCATGATCAGCCCCAAAAGGATCAGCGGCAGGGCGAACCATTTTTTCCGGCGTTGAAACCGGCGTATCTCTTCACGCAACTGTCCTGCGCTCATGACAAAACATCTCTTTTCATAACAATGTAAACACAGCCGAGCCGAGCATATTCCCCTCTTCCACGACGATCTCGACGCGGCCGCTGCCCGGTTCCTTGTTCATCAGGCGGCGGCAGCTCCAGACCCGGCAGTTCTTGCCCTGCACGCGCAGGCGCCTTTCGAACGGTGGTTGTCCCGCCAGAATCCAGCGATGCAGGATATTGACCCCCTCCGGCGGGGCGGTGATGACGGTGTAGCAAAAGATGTAATCGACACGGCGGTTGAAAGCCGATTTTACAATCACCGGCTTGCGTTTATGGACGTCAAGACAAAAGAGGGCCCGTTTCAGATGGACAACGCCGGCGGGGGTCGCGACTGCGGCAAGATCCGGGGCCTCGGGCTCCTCCAGGCCGGCCTCCTCATTCTCTTCCCCGGCCATCCGGGCCGGCTGCGAATCGCGGCTGCAGAGCAGGCCGTACGCGGAGGCGATGATGATCAGAAGCAGGAGAATCAGCGGCAGCAGGGTGCTCCGGTCGAGGCGGATGATGCGTCTCATGGCGTCCCGCCCGTGCCGGAGGGCTCGGGCCATGCCGTCTCCCCGGTTTCGCCGCCCGGGAGGGGGCCGGAGGAGAGGTGATGGGGCAGACGTTTTTCCATGATCAGGCGGTTGCCGTTTTTGGGGTCGCGCAGGTAGGTCACCCGGTCCATCGAGCGGCGGATGATATGCAGGCCCATGCCGCCGGTCCGCCGCGCGGCGGCTGCAGCGGTCGCGTCGAAATCTTCGTTGGTTCTGGCCTCGAATCCGTCACCGTGATCGACGATCTGGATGATCATCCTTTCGCTGTCCGAAGCGACCTCGACGCAGACCTTTTTGGTCGCATCGGAGTGGTAGGCGTGCTCGATAGCGTTGAGGCTCGCCTCATAGACGGAGATCTTGATGCGGGAGAGATCGGACTCGGCGTATCCCAGTCCGGCTGCGATGTTGAGGACAAAATCGCAGGCGCGGTAGAGTGCGTCCACACGGCTGGGGATGGTGATGCTGTTCGCTGGGGGGGCGGGATCAGTTCCGGCGCGGCCCGCATGGAGATGCTCTGCGGGGGGAGAAGAGCTTCCCCAGGGGTGAAAGGCGGGAACAGCTTCCGGCGGCAGGGCAGGTCCGGGACCCGGTTCCGGCCAGGCAGCCGGATTCTCCACGCCGGCCCTTTCTTTGCTGCCGCCGGCGTTTATGCCGGCAGCGTCGAGGGGAGGAAGATAGAAATCCATCTCCTCCAGGCAGAGGTAGGTCTCGGGCTGAAAATTGAGCAGATCCCCCTGGGCCTTGCGCTGCAGATTGGTGACGCAGAGGTCGCCGCCCCGGCGCCGGCTGCGGGCGGTCAGCTCGAAGATCAGAGCGACCCAGCCGGCCGGCAGTGCAGGCAGGCCGCCGAGATCGAGCACAAAATGAACGTGTTTCCTGCGGAATTCCTGTTCGAATATGGCCAGCACCGCCGGGAGGAGCGAGATATCCTCGAGGCTGCCCAGCGGGGTGATCCTCAGGGAGCCGTCCTCGAGAGCTTCGCAACGCACCAGATCGCTAAACATATTGTTCACCCGTTTGGTCCTGCGAACGCGCCAGGCCCGCGGCGAGCTCGCACTTGAGCACTTTCATGGCCCGGATACCGTCCTCTCATGCCCCGTTTGGTGCGGTGTTCCGCCGCAGCGGTTCCGCCAGACGAATCTCGCGCGCAGCGGTGAGAAAGATGCCGGGAGCGCCGACGACGGGGCACTTGTTCTCGCAGATGCCGCAGCCGATGCAGAGGTCCTCGACCACATAGGGGAACTTGACCACCCGCATCTGGCCGTCGGGCCCGCGCGCTTCACGGATGTCGAATTTGATCGCCTTGTCCGACAGCGGACAATGCTCCTCGCAGACCAGACAGTCCTCCTGGCGGTACCAGGGGATGCAGCGGCTCTTGTCGAAATAGGCGGTCCCCATGCGGCTCTTCTGCTTTTCCGCCAGGGTCAGGGGCTGGATGGCCCCGGTTGGGCAGACCTGGCCGCAGAGATTGCAGCTGTATTCGCAGTATCCCTCGCGCGGGACGGAGACCGGGCTCCAGAGTCCCTCGATGCCGGTTTCAGTGAGGGCGGGCTGCAGACAGGCGCCGGTGGTGGAGCAGATCTTGACGCACTCCTGACAGCGGATGCAGCGGTCGAGGAATTGTTCTTCGGTGAGGGCGCCGGGCGGACGGAGGGCCTGCCCCTTGCGGATGCGTGCGGCCGCTGTGGTCTTGAAGAGCATCAGGCCGGCAGCGCCCGCCGCCGAGGCCTGGAGCAGTCGCCGGCGGGTCAGATCGATCCGGTTCTCGCCGTGATTACGGCCGAGGGTGTAGGAGACCGCTCGGGGTTTGCAGACGGCCACGCACTCTGCGCATTCGATGCACTCCACCGTATTGTTGACGCTGTAATCGTCCTCAATGGCGTTCATCTTGCATTCCCGCTGGCAGATGCTGCATTTGGTGCAGGCGTCGCTCACCAGGCGCCGGGTCAGGCGGTATTTGCTAAAGATGCCGAGAAGGGCTCCGAGGGGGCAGAGGTTGCGGCACCAGAAGCGGCGCGAAACCAGGCCGAGTCCGATGATACCGGCAAAAATGAGAGCGATAGCCACATTTTCAAACATTCTCGGCTGCTGGGTGGGCAGGAGGCCGCCGGCCTGGGCGGCGTCGTAGAGCGAGTAGACCTGGTCCTCGATAAAATGGAGCTTGAAAGCCGCATTGAAAAGGCCGCCGAGCAGAAAGCTGAATGCGGGATAGAGCACCGTGGTGAAGGTGCGGGTCAGGAGGGCGATAGGATCGAAAAACCAGATGAACTGTGTGGAAAAGAGAGCGGCCACCATCAGGGCGGCGAGGATGAAGAATTTCCAGGAGCGCCAGGTGAGGGGATCGCGCTGCCGTGCCGGCCGGCGTTTGCGCCGGATGAGATGATCGCCGGCGTCGATGACGGTTCCCAGGGGGCAGATCCAGCCGCAGAAGAAACGCCCCAGCGGGATAGTGAGAGCGAGCACCACCAAAGCCAGAATCATCGTCGAGACAAAAGCCCGGCCGGCGATCATCACCGTCAGCGCCACCAGGGGACTGGCCCGGAGAAAAAGATCGGCGGGCAGCCAGGCTTCATAGGGAAAGCGCGCCTGAAAGAAAAGCAGGACAAAAAGGCTCAGAAAGAGCAGCTGGGATATCCGGCGGAGAGTTATCATCATGGCCCTATCCACTCCATTACTGAAAGGTTCCGGTCTGCGCGAAGCGCTCTGCAGTGCCGCGGGACGGCCATCAAACGCCGAGGTTGATCTCCTGGATTTTCACCCTCTTCAGATCCAGCTGGCCGAGGCCCCGTTTTGCCGCGATGCGCAGATATTCGACGGTATTGGGATCGATATTGAAAAGACCCATGGCCCAGGCATCGGCGGCCACCCGGTCGGCCGAGGCGATGAAGAGCTGCTTTTCGACCACATCGGCAAGGCTGCCGCCGGTGGGGCCGTTGCGCAGCATGATACGCCAGGCGTCGATGATGGTCAGGGAGGGCCTGATCGCCATGTTGATGTCGACGATCTTGGTCATGAAATGGTTATGGAGGGCGCCGCGGTCGCCGCCGAGCAGGCCCATCAGGTTCTTGAAACTGAGGGTCACGCCGGAGATGTTGTGGTGTTTGGCGACCGGCATGTTGATGATCACATCCGATTCGATGGCATCGCGGTAGACGGGCCAGGAGGTGACCAGTTCGCCTCCGGTGATGGGCAGATCCTGAAAGCGGCTTTCGACGATATGGCGGACCTCGCCGCCGGCCGCCTTGGCCGCCTTTTCAATGCCGCTGCGCATGTAGCAACGCCGGGGCTCATTGCAGGTGCGGTCGAGAACTCTCACCCTGGCGGCTCCTGCTTCGAGGCACATCCTGATCACTTCGGCGACCGCTTCGGGATTGGTGTTGGCCGCCTGTTCCGGCAGGCGGTCCCAGCCGATATTGGGTTTGAGCAGGACCGTCTGTCCCTTTTTGACAAAACGCCCCATACCGCCGAGTGCTTCCACAGCCTTGCGCACCAGAGGTCCGGCCGCGCCGTTGCGCGCGATGGCCAGATCAGGATTGGGGGCGGCCAGAAGCCCCTCCGGAGAGGCCGGCAGGGTTGCCAGAGCCAGACCGGCGCCGGCGCCGATACGGATAAAGTCGCGACGGGTGTACTTTTCCATCCTACCGCCTTTCATTTTGTAGCTGGGATTACCCCATGTAAAAACAGCCCACCTTTCCAGATGGGCTGTTGTGCATCCGAGTTCCTGCATGCGCTTGGCGAAAGCTGGTGCCGAAGGCGGGATTTGAACCCGCACGCCTTGTGGGCACTACCCCCTCAAGATAGCGTGTCTGCCAATTCCACCACTTCGGCTTTCTTATGCAGGGTCTCGAGATGTGAACTTTAGTTGCCCGGCGTCTGCGCCGGCTGATCAGGAACCTGCGGAAGCGTACGCGCGGGAGAGGAGTTGAGACGATCGCGTTCCTGCTCGACCAGTGACTGCGAACTCACCCCGCCACGGGTCATGAATCCCATGACCAGGGCGATGGCGAGAAAAACCGCAGCCAGGATCATCGTCAGCTTTTGCAGAAAAGGGGCGCTGCCGCGGCCACCGCCGAACAGTGTGCCCATGGTATCCATGCCGCCGAACGAACCCGCCAGTCCACCACCTTTGCTTGACTGGATCAGGATCACAAAGGTTAACAATACGCAGACCAGAATAAACAGAATGATGAATACAGTATACATGAGAACTCCGGTAAAATCAGCTATGCATAAACGATATCGAGAAACGAACGGGCATCCAGACTGGCACCGCCGATCAGGCCGCCGTCAATGTCTTTCTGAGCGAGGAGCTGGCCGGCGTTGTCCGGCTTCATGCTGCCGCCGTATTGAATGCGCAGCGCAGCGGCGACTTGCACATTGTAAAGCTTGCCCACCAGGGTGCGGATCAGGGCATGGACCTCCTGCGCCTGGGCCGTGGTGGCGACAACCCCGGTGCCGATCGCCCAGACCGGCTCGTAGGCGATGACCAGCCCAGCAACCTGGGCATCAGAGAGTCCGTCAAGAGCGGCGCGGACCTGGCGCTCGACCACCACAGCGGTTTCATCGCTCTGGCGCTCGGCCAGGGTTTCACCGACGCAGAGGATCGGAATCAGTCCGGCCTTGAGAGCGGCCTTGACTTTCAGGTTAACAGTCTCGTCGGTCTCACCGAAGTACTGACGGCGTTCGGAATGGCCGATGATGACGTAGTTGCATCCCGCCGAGATCAGCATAGCCGCCGAAATCTCGCCGGTAAAGGCGCCCTTCTCTTCCCAATGCAGGTTCTGTCCGCCCAGCTTGACCGGCGTTCCCGCGATGGCGGCAGCGACAGCCGTTAAATCGGTGAAAGGCGGGCAGAGCACAACATCCGTCTCCGTTGCCGCTGTCATCTGCCCGACGACAGCCCGGGCCAGCTCCGCAGCCTCGGTGACGGTCTTGTTCATTTTCCAGTTGCCGGCGATAATCCGTTTGCGCATCGTATCATACCTGTCCGGCAGCCGCCGGGAGAGCGAATTCTCCCGGCAGTGCCAAAAAGTTACACAAAAAATGTCGAAAAGCCAACAGTTTTATTACATCTTACCCATTTTTTCGGCGAGGTCGACGACACGGCAGGAATAACCCCACTCATTGTCGTACCAGGAGACGACCTTGACAAAATTGCTCGTGCCTTCGAGCACCATCGTGGAGAGGGCGTCGAAAATCGAGGAGGCGGGGTTGCCGACGATGTCGATGGAGACGATCGGGTCTTCGGTGTACTCGAGGATGCCCTTGAGTTTGCCGTTGGCTGCACTCTTGATGGCGGCGTTGACCTGCTCGATGGTGACATCCTTTTTGAGTTCGGCGACCAGATCGACAACCGAGCCGTCGGAGACCGGCACGCGCAGCGAGAAACCATCCAGCTTGCCCTTCAACTCGGGAATCACCTTGCCGACGGCCTTGGCGGCGCCGGTGGTGGTCGGGATGATCGATTCGGCGGCGGCGCGGGCGCGGCGCAGATCCTTGTGCGGCAGATCGAGGATGCGCTGATCGTTGGTATAAGCATGAACCGTGGTCATAAAGCCGCGCTTGATGCCGAAAGCGTCATTCAGAACCTTGGCGACCGGCGCCAGGCAGTTGGTGGTGCAGGAGGCATTGGAGACGATCCGGTGTTCGGGCTTCAGGGTGTCATCATTGACGCCGATCACGATGGTGGCGTCGATCTCGTCCTTGGACGGAACCGTCAGGATCACTTTCTTGGCGCCGCCATCCAGATGCTTGGCCACTTCGGCGCGTTTGCGGAAAACGCCGGTCGACTCGATCACGATATCGATATTCTCCTTACCCCAGGGCAGGTTGCCGGGATCTTTCTCCGCGGAGACCTTGACCTTTTTGCCATCGAAAACGATGTAATCGCCTTCGGCGCGGATGTCGTTCTTCAGAACGCCGTGCACGGAGTCATACTTGAGCAGATGAGCGAGGGTCGGAGCATCGGTGATATCATTAACCTGAACGATCTCAATATCCTTGCGCTGAACGGCCACGCGAAAGACCAGACGGCCGATGCGCCCGAATCCGTTGATACCCATTCTGATAGCCATGTGATTCTCCTTTATTTGATATTGGAAGCGGCAAAATAATAAAGATAAAGTTACGTAAAAAATGCAAAAATGTCAAGCGGCAAAATTGAGATTACGCCCCTTCTGCGATGTAAAACAGCACTACCTGCACCCCGCTCCTCCGCCCGGGCGCTTGCAGACGGCTCAGCGCACCCGCGCTATGGTCGCCGCGATCACCCGCCCCGCCCCCTGCTGCATCAATACCCGGGCGCACTCATCGAGGGTGTGCCCCGTGGTGAGCACATCATCCACCAGCACGATATCGCCCCCCGCCGATGAACAGCCCGCGCCGGCGGCGAAGACCCTGCGCAAATTGCGCAGCCGTTTCTGCCGCCCCATGCGCGCCTGCGGCGGGGTGGCGGCCACGCGCCGCAGTCCTTCCGGCTGCACCGGGAAACCCGTCACCAGGCCCATCGCCCGGGCCAGCAGCTCGGATTGGTTATAGCCCCGTTCGCGCCGCCGTGCCGGGTGCAGGGGCACCGGGATGATCGCCTCGACCGCATACCCGCCGTCCAGCAGCGCCAGACCCATTGCTTCGCCGAACGGGCAGGCCAGCGCCCGTCCGCCGTTGTACTTGAAAAAATGGACAAGCTTGCCCACCGGCTCCGTGTAATCATAAAGGGAGATGGCGCGCTCGAAATAGAGGGGCTGGCGCAGAGGTGTACGCAGGCTCAGGCTCGGAATGTCGGGATCTTCAAGCTGGGGCAGATGACGAAAACAGATGCGGCAGATCAGCCTCTCCCCGGGCTGAAGATAGGCGTCACAGAGGAGGCAAAGCGGCGGATAGAAAAAATCGACCGGCGGCCGGGCCAGAGTGCGCAGCCGCTGCAAGCTGGTCCATTTCATGGAGCGCTCCCGCAGTCAACCAACTCGTGCTCACCCGACCACCATCCCCCGGGGCTGAACCGGCACTGCTGCCGCTTCAGCGCTTGCGTGCATCCTCCCGAACGGGAGGCTAAAAATTGTAGGAAAAGACCAGTTTGGGCTCGATGCGCTGCTGCTGCCGGTAGATATGGCTCCCCTCTTCAGTCTCCGCATAGGTCCAGATATAATCGACATAGGCGATGAGATAGGGTTTCAGCTTGTAGCCGAGGCCGAGACGGGCCACGCTCCGCTCATCAAGGGTGAACAGATCACCGAGCTTCTCGATATAGCCCTTGTCATAGGTCATGTGGGCGGCCAGCACCGGGATCAGATCGGGGGCCTCGGCCGCCAGGTGCAGTCTGCCGCTGTGGGGCTGGGAATCAAGCCTGCTCATCATGCCGAGCAGGCGCACTTTGTTGCCGAGGAGGCCGCCGTAGAGCTCCCCAAAGATCCCTTTGGTCTCCTCGGTCACCCCGAGCAGGGCATCGGCCTTGTGCAGAGTGTCGCCGGAGACGATCCGGAAGCGGTCGATGTCGTAGAAAGGGTCAAAATAGGAGGCGATAAACTCCTTGCCCAGCCAGCGGCGTTCGATGCGCGCCGAGATTTCCATCATTCCGAGGAGGTTGCCGACGCCGGCCTGGATCCCCAGCGCCTTGCCGGCGCCGAAGATGCGGGTCCTGTGCTCCACCGAGCTGTAGCCCCGTATATGGGCATAGTCGAAATAGAGCATGGTCGTAAAAACGGAGGTGCGCACCAGAGGAAGTTCGAGGTCGCCGCCGATTACAGAGATGCCATCATCGCTGCCGGCGTTGACGTCGGGATCCAGATCGGCGGCGTAGGTGGCCCCCATGGCGAAATTCTTGAGGACCGGGATATCGAGGGTATACATCGGGCGCAGGTAGATCCGCAGGCCGAGCAAATCGCTGCGCCCCAGGTTGCTGACAGCGCTTTCAAAACCGTACTCGCCGAAATCAAGATCCAGCTCCAGGCCGATCTTGCGATTGTCGTACGAGGCCTCGTTGGTAAAATAGTTGACGATAAAACCGTGGCCCAGGCGGGCGGCGTCGAGGGTGCCGATGCGGGCATAGGTCTTGTCCATCTTCCGGCCGTAGCGCAGGTAGCGCAGAAGGCGGAGATAGTCATAACTGCTGTCCCAGTCCTGGGCGCGGATCCCGCCGCCCTCGATATCATAAAGCAGATTGATGTTCAGGCCGACGCCGATCTTGCCGAAGGAGAGCTCGGGGCGGAACGCGATGGAGAGATAGTTCCTGGTCCTGCCGTCCTCGGAGATAGTGGCGAAACCCAACCCGCCCATGAAGCGGCCGCCCTCCTCGCCATAGTGGCCAAGGCCGCCATCGTATAACTGGGAATACCCGATGCCCGTCACACCCAGAAGAAGCCACGCCACCCACAGGTAGATTCGTTTCATACGATTGCGCCTTTCCTGATGATGCCAGATCAATGCGAATCAGCCCGGCTTTACCAGAGGTCCTCCATGCCGGGTGGCATGTCAAAATGAGTCGCCCATTGAAAATGGGCCTGCCCTCCCTGCAGCAGGGACTTGTCGACCGAGAGCAGCCGTTTGTGTTCCATCTCCTCGGCGGCCAGATATTCGAACATCTCTTTGGCGCGTTCGCTTCTGGCGCGCATGGCCATATGGCGATAATATTCGTAGGCCTTCTGTTCGGCGGCGATGGCCAGATCGAGGGCCTCTGCGGCGGTGATGTCGGGCGAGACGCTCTTGCCGCTGATCTCGGTGGCCATCAGGGTTGCCTCCGGCCGCCTGCCCGCGACCTTGACATAGAGCTCGGCGAGCTGGTCAAAGTGGCCGAGCTCGGTGACGGCGAGATATTTGAATTTGTTGCGCAGGGCCTCGGAACTCAAAACCTCGGCCACGCCCGCGTAAAACTCCTGGGCGCCCTTTTCACGGCTGATCGCCATCTCCAGTGCGGTCAGGGCATCCGCCAGCTTTTCCCCGCCTTTCCCTGCAAGCGCCTCTCCGAACGCCTGATTGAAGGCGGGGAGATCGTCCGGCTTGCGTGAGCTGATCAGCTGGCCGTCGACGCAGACCTCCTGGTCCACATAGCGGGCGCCCGCAAGCATGACGTCATCGCGAATGCCGATGTAGCAGGTCGTGGTCACACCGGCGAGCAGGCCGGCTGAGATCAGCACCTGCGGCCCGTGGCAGATGACCCCGACGGGGCGGCCGTTCTGCCAGAACTCCCGGACAAACTTCAGGGCCTGATCGTGAACGCGGATGCGTTCGGGCGCGCCGCCGCCCGGTATGATCAGCCCGTCATAGACGCTCGATTCCGCCTCGTCGATGGCGAGATCCGGGCGGAGGGTGATCCGTCCGTATTTGCCGGTCAACTCCGACCGGTCCAGGCCGATCAAATCGACGACAGCTCCCCGCTCCTGCAGCCAGCGGCGCGGTATGGTGGCCTCTTCATCGTGAAACTGGGGCCCGATCAGAATGGCGACTCTTTTACCTTTTAGCATTACGGGTTATCCTCCTATAGTGCGGAATTGAAATCGGGGCTCGGTTTGACGGGATTGATTGTTTTTTCCAGTTCGAAGATCATATCACGCAGCAGGGCAGCCCGTTCGTAATCCTCACTGCGGGCGGCGGCCGTCCGGGCGGCCGTCAAGATCCATCTGCATGAGGCCGAGATCGAGGCGCAGCTGCAGTTTTTGCCTGCCATCCTCCCCCTGGATGAGACGAACATTCATATCATTGTCTGAATAGGGCCACTTGCGCAGGATGGGTCCGCTGTCATCCGCCATATAAACCTCACAACATAGGCCGGCATGCCCTGGACCCTCGGGCGCAGGGTTAACGGAAATAGGCGACAGCGTTGCGGAAAATGGCCGCCCCATCGCCTTCATGAGCAGCCCCTTCCCTCATCCAGCGCGGATGGTTGGTGGGATCGATGTGGCGTTCCGGATGCGGCATGAGTCCCAGAATTCTGCCTGTGGGATCACAAATGCCGGCGATATCCCGAACCGAACCATTCGGGTTGGCCGGGTAGGCGGCGGCGCCGCCATCCGCAGTGCAATAACGAAAAACGATCTGTCGATTGGCCTCCAGCCGTTCCAGCACCTCCGGATGACTCACGGCAAATTTTCCTTCCGCATGAGCAACCGGGAAATAGAGCTGTTCCGGCATTGGCGTGGTGAAAACACAGGGGCTTTCGAGCACCCGCAGATAGACCCAGCGGTCTTCGAATTTTCCCGAGTCGTTATGGACCAGGGTGACCTGCTGTCCGGCGGCGAAATCCAGCGCCGGCAAAAGCCCCGCTTTAACTAACACCTGAAAGCCATTGCAAATTCCGATGATCAGCTTGCCGGCCTGATGGAAAGCGGTCAGCTGCTCCGCCAGCTTGTAGCGCAGCTCGTTGGCCAGGATCTTGCCCGCCGATATGTCGTCCCCGTAGGTGAACCCTCCGGGAATGGCGAGGATCTGATAGTCCGCCAGCGGAACTTCACCCCGCAGCAGGCGGTTGATATGGATCATTTCAGCGCGGGCTCCCGCGTATTCAAAGGCATAGTGCGTCTCCATATCGCAGTTGGAGCCGGCGGCGCGCAGCACGATTACTCTCGGTTTCGTCATCGGATCACCACCTCAGGGTTTCTTGCCAGGAGTTCTTCAACAGGTCGATGGCCTCATCCACGACCAGCTCGTCGGCGAGGCCGCGGATCCTGAGCCGCGGCCCGGCGGTGACCTCACCGAGGCGGGCGCAGGGCAGCTGCAGGAAGCGGGCGCGGAACTCCTCCTCCCGTCCCGGGGGTACCTCGACGATGAAGCGGCTGTTGGATTCGGAAAAGAGGGCCCAGTCGCTGCGCAGCAGATCGGTGCTGCGGGGCAGGTCGCAGAGCGTCACCTCGGCGCCGCAGCCGCCGGCGAAGGCCATCTCCGCCAGGGCCACGCCCAGGCCGCCTTCGGAGCAGTCATGACAGGCGCGCACCAGTCCCGCGGCAATGGCATCGGCAAGGGCATTGAACAGAGTCCGGGCGCGGGCGGGATCGACCTGCGGCACGACTCCGCTGCTGTGGCCGATCGCTTCATAATAATGCGAGCCGCCCAGCTCCTTTCTGGTTTCGCCGACGATGAAAAGGCTGTCGCCCGGCCGCTTGAGGTCCATTGAAACCGCCGTGCGGCAGTCCTCCATCACCGCGATCGCGGAGATGAGCAGCGTCGGCGGGATGGCGATGCTCTCGCCGGTCTCGGTCTTGTATTCGTTGTTGAGACTGTCCTTGCCCGAGATAAAGGGGGTACCCAGAACCTTGGCCATATCGTAGCAGGCCTGAGCGGCGCGCAGAAGGCCGCCGAGGCGGTCCGGCTTGTCGGTATTGCCCCAGCAGAAATTGTCGAGCAGGGCGCAGCGCTCCAGACGGCCGCCCACCGCGATGATATTGCGCAGGGCCTCATCGATGGCCGAGGCCGCCATCCAGTAGGGGTCAATCAGACCGTATTTCGGATTGAGGCCGTTGGCGAGGATGACCGCGCGGTGGCTCTCCAACCGGGGCCGCGTGATGCAGGCATCGGCCGGGCCGTCGTTGACCACGCCCACCAGCGGCTTTAAAACACTGCCGCCCTGGACTTCGTGATCGTACTGGCGGATCACCCACTCCTTGCTGCAGACATTGGGGGCGGCGAGGATCCGGTGCAGAATTTCACCCAGACTGGCGGGCTGGGCGCCCTCCCGCGCGACGATGGCCGGGGGTTCCCAGCGGGCCTTGCGCACAATGCGCGGCTGACCTTCGTGAAGAAAAGCCATCTCCAGCTCACCCACCACCTGGCTGTGGTAGCGCAGACGGATCCGGTTATCGGCGGTGGTGCGGCCGATGACGGTTGCCTCCACATCCTCGGCGGCAAAGAGAGCGAGCGCCTGCTCCAGCTTGTCCGGCGCAACAAAGATCACCATGCGCTCCTGTGCCTCGGAGATCCAGATCTCCATATAGGTGAGGCCGTGATACTTGAGAGGGATGAATTCGAGGTCGACCTCGGCGCCGGTGGTTTTGGCGAGTTCACCCACCGCCGAAGAGAGGCCGCCTGCCCCGCAGTCGGTGATGGCGCGGTAGAGGCCGAGATCGCGCGCCTGCATCAGGGTATCCACCAGCTTCTTTTCGACGATGGGGTTGCCGATCTGGACGGCCCCGCTCCAGGTGCCCTCGCTCTCGCTGTGCAGCTCGCCCGAAGAGGCGGTGGCGCCGTGAATGCCGTCGCGGCCGGTGCGCCCCCCCACCACTACGATAAAATCACCCGCGACCACACTCTTCTCGCACTGGTCGCGCGGGATAAGGCCGACATTGCCGCAGTAGACCAGAGGATTGCCGAGGTAGCGTTCATCGAAATAGATTGACCCGTTCGAGGTCGGAATACCCATGCGGTTGCCATAATCGCGCACCCCGGCAACAACGCCCTGCATCACCCGTTTGGGATGAAGGACGCCCCTGGGCAGCTGGTCATGGGGCAGATCGATGGGGCCGAAACAAAAGATGTCGGTATTGATGATCGGCTTGGCCCCGAGCCCCGTCCCCATCGGATCGCGGATCACTCCGCCGATGCCGGTATTGGCGCCGCCGTAGGGCTCCATCGCCGAGGGATGATTGTGGGTTTCGACCTTGAAGCAGACGTTATATTCGTCGTCAAATTCGATGATGCCGGCATTATCCTTAAAGACCGATACGCACCAGGGGAGGTCCAGCTCCCGGGTGACGCGGAAGATGGTCTCCTTGAGAGGGTTGTCGATCACCCGGCCCTCGAACTCGACCAGGCCGGTGAGGGTCTTGTGACTGCAGTGTTCGGACCAGGTCTGGGCGATCATTTCGAGCTCGACATCGGTCGGCTCGCGCTCAAGCGAACGGAAATAGGCCTGGATGGTCTGCATCTCGACCAGATTGAGGAAAAGATCGCGCTCGCGGCTGATCTTCATCAGCTCCTCGTC
>DAOOPF010000077.1:0-16891 GCA_035388125.1 bacterium
CACACATAAAAAAAGCGCGCCCGTTCAGGGCGCGCTTTGTCTTCATCCTCCGACAGGACTTATCGTCCAGCGATCTCCATATCACCCTGCCCCTGATTGCCATAGTCCGAATCCCCCGGTGAAACTGTCCCCTTTTCAAGATACTGGATCCATTGGGCATTGACCTGAACAGGAAAATAGTTGCGCTCGGGGGCGTGATTCGGCATCGACTGCAGCTCGCCGATAACCATAACCGAACTGCCCTTGCGCAGGAATTTATTGCACTGCACCGCCTGCTGCGCCCAGACCACAATGCTGATATAGCAGGGCGGACGATCCGACCCCTCAGGCAATCCCGATTCAACCTCCGGCGAAGTGACGATGACAAAATTGGTGACCGGCACACCCCGTGTCGTCCAGCGCAGGGGAGGATCCTGGATCAGTTTACCGGCGATCGCCACGCGGTTGACATTGGGAAAGGAGTACTCTTTGCTGTCCGCGATGGGGGCGGCGTCCGTGCCATTCTGCATAAACAATACCTCGTGAAAGTCTACCTGTTTGCTGCAAATAATTCAAGCGCCCCGAAAGCTGAAGGGCTGATCATCCCCCGGTTGCGCGCCAGAAAGCTGCTGATGGATGCTGAATCGGCTGATATGGTCATCAGCCTGGTATATTCATACCGGTCTCGCGCTGAAAGGGCCGCATGCATGATCAGCCCGCTCTCAAGGCTGCACCTGGCATCGAAAAGCAGTTCAGGCTTGCGCGCCTCCCGCGTCAGCAGCAGGCCGAAAAGGGTCAACTCTGCTGCGCCGGGAGAGAGAGCAATCTCCTCCTCCAGCTCCTTCGCCATGCTCACGAAGGGATCGGGGCTCTCCCCCGGGGCAGGAAGATCGATGTGGCCACCGAAGAGATCATAGCAGCCGGGATACTCACCCACCCGGTCACTGCGCTGCATCAGCATAATCAGCCCTTCAGAACTCACCACAACGGCGCTGATGCCGAGGGCCCGCGACAGATACCGTTCGCCCCAACGGCGGATAATCTCACCCGTATGACCGTTGGAATAGAGGAGGTGTTTGTATTCGGTCGGGCGCAGCCGGATGCGGAGCGCGTCTGCTTCGATCTCCCACTCCTCCAGCCGGGCGATCCGGCCGTTGAAATGGGGATTGGGATCCAGCCGTTCCCACGCTTCGTCGATAGCCGCCTGCAGCTCCCCGGAGAGAGGCATGAGGCTCTCCTCCCAGAGGACGCTCACCTTCGATGGGGTGTATCGGCCGGTGAAGAGAGTGTGGTAGGGCGGCGCCTGCCTTCTGCTCAAAAAGTGACGCCCTCAAGCTGCAGCAGTGCTCTTTTAACATCGAGCCCGCCGCTGAAACCGCCGAGCCTGTGGTGGGCGGCTACCACCCGGTGACAGGGGATGAGGATCGGAACCGGATTGGCGGCGTTGGCCCCGCCCACTGCCCGCATGGCGCCGGGCTTGCCCAGGCGTGCGGCGATCTCCCCGTAGGTCGCAGTCCGGCCGCAGGGGATCTTTTGCAGCTCCCGCCAGACCGCACGCTGAAACTCCGTGCCGCCTGCAAGCTCGATCCTGACCTGCCATTCAACCGGCTCGCCGGTGAAGTAGCGGCGCAGCTGCTCTTGCAGCTCAGGGAGAAAAGCCCGCTCCCGGCGCGGAGAAGAGCCGGCAGGGAACGCAGCCAGCACATCCTCCACGCTGCGGCCGCGCAGAAAGTCGATGCGGCTCACTGCGCCGGCCGGACCGGCCACCAGGATATCGCTGGGTTCCCAGTGCAATGTAAAATAGTATAGCTCGTTCATGCGCAAAAAGTATCCATAATTACGCTTTTTGTCAAGCGAAAAGTTCACCCCCTCCCGGAGAGCCCGGCAGCCGGTCCTAGATAGTCTGCGTCGTCGCGCTTCCCATAAACACAAAAGCCCCCATATGGGGGCTTTTGTGGAAAAGGCGGTCTCAGTAGGAGACCTGAATCCCGATATTAAAGTTGCGCGGATAACCCATCCAAACCTCGGCGTCATCGGCCGCATGGGTCTTGTCGCCGAAGGCGCTGTAGCTGCTGTTATCCACCGCATCCTGAATGTAGAGCTCATCCAGCAGGTTGAAGACGTGGGCGAAGATCGCAAAACTGGCTTCACCAGCCCTAACCGGCAGGGTGTAGGAGGCATGGGCATCGAGCAGGGTGTAATCCGGCGCCTTCCAGCTCTGGGCGCGATCCGCCGCATTCGTGCGCTGGAGCGGATTGAAGTAGGAGTAATGATCGCGATAGTGACGAGCCGTGACCTCCATGGTCAGCCCCGAGAACGGGAAGAGGCTGGCGCTGAGGGCCAGCATCGTCTGGGGCTGGTCACCGACCTTGAGGCCATCGAGATAGAGATTGTACGACTTTTCCTTCTCGACATCGCCGGAATAGTCCTTGTAGATACCGCTGACATCGCTGGTGTGTTTCCAGTTGCCAACGCCCACGGTCGCATCCAGACGAGCCAGCTTGAAGGGCTGATAAGCCAGTTCCAGTTCAACACCCTGATGGAGCTGGTCCAGGCCCGACAGGAAGACGATGGCCTCATCACCGGCGGCATCCACCGTCGTCACCGTGACGGCGCGATCCGTCCAGGCGGTGCGATAGACATTCAGCTTGGCAGCGATGGTGTTGCTCAAGAGATGCATATTAAGGCCGCCCTCGACCGAAAGGAACTTTTCCGTCTGGGGATCCTTGGCCAGAGAAGAGGAGCCATCCAGGATCACGCTGTCAAAGATCGGCACCTTGGCGACGTGGCCGACATTGGCATAGAGATCAACGTTGTCGGTCATGCGGAAGTTGGCGCCGCCTTTGAGTTGCATGCCGGCGATCCAGTCGCTCTCCAGATAGAGCTCCTTGCCCTCGGCATCCTTTTTGAAATGATTGGTATGGTCATATTTCACGCTCGACCATCCGGCCGTACCGTAAGCGCTGATTTTGCCCAGGGTCGCCTCGAGCTGGCCGTAGAAGCCCATCCAGTTGATCGTATTGGTAAAATCGTAATCGATCTTGTCACCCAGACGGCGTTTGGTCTGCTCAGCGGACCAGAAATCGCTGCGCGGGCTCTTTTTATCCGCCTTCAGGTCGATATAATACTCACCGCCCAACATGTCGCGGATTTCACGGAAATGATGGACCTCGGCGGTGCGCATATCCACGCCGATCGCGCTTTTCAGATTCTTGCTGAATTCATAGTTGAACTTGGAGATGACGCCAAAGGCATCCTGGTTGTTGGTGCTGTTGCGGAGGACACCCGAGGCGCCGGTGGTGCTGGCCTGGTTTTTGGCGATAGTGGCGTTCCAGTCGCGGGGATTGGGGAACATAGTCTTGTCGCTGGTGACTGAACCATAGGTGCCTGAGCCGCCGCCGCGACCGCCGGAGTAATAGGCCACCGAATAGAGGCCGGCTTTTTCGCTGAGCCTGGAGAACCAGTTCAGGTTGACCACCGGTTTGTGGTAATAGTTTTCACGCTCATTGATCACATTGGCGATCTCCCGTTCATGCGTTCTGCCGTTGTAGAACTGTCTGCCTGAATAGGAGGGATTCACATAGTTCCAGTTCTGATTGTAGAGCAGACCGGAGCTCGACTCGGCGTATTTTTCAGCGGCCGCCGGATCGTAGCCGTCGAGGCCGAGGGCAAATTCCTTGTTGAAAACGCCGATATTCTGCTTGTTGGTATGCTGGCCATGGCGCTGGGGGGCGCCCAGGGCATAGAGCTCCAAACGGTTGTTGGCGTTGATATTATAGGCCATGCCAAGATAGTAGGCCCAGGCATTAGTGTAGGTTTTGTCAACGATACCCTTGCCCTGCTTGACGACGACCGTGCTGTTGACGGAGAACTTGTCATTGATCTGGCCGCTGGCGACACTGATGGTCGACTTTAAGAAATTGCCCGTGCCATATTCCTGGCGCGCTGTGATGCCGGCCTTCTGGACGGAAGGATCGGTGATGATATTCATGGTGCCGCCGATGGAGGGGGTGGCCAGGTTGACGGCGCTCAGGCCGCGCTGAACCTGGATCGATGAAGTGGCGTCGGAAACACCATCCCAGTTGGACCAGTAGACCCAGCCGTTTTCCATATCGTTGATCGGCACACCATTGATCATGATGGCCACGTTGCGCTGATCGAAACCGCGGATGTTGACGCGGGCATCGCCGGCGCCGCCGCCTGAAGTCGTGGCATAGACGCTCGGGGTTGTGGTCAATACCATGGGAATTTCGCGCGAACCAAGCCGCTGGGCCATCTCCTGCTTCTGAATATTGGTAAAGGCAACCGGCGTCTCACGCTCCTTGGCGCGATCGGCGAAGATGCTGATGCCTTTCGTCATGATCATGGTCGGCGCCATGCTGAAATTGACGGTTGCGGTCCTGCCGGCTGTGACCAGAAGAGCCCGCTCGGCGGCTTCATACCCCACGAACGAGACTTTGAGTTTCTGGTCGCCGGACGGAACACCCACGATCGTATAATTGCCGCGCATATCGGAAACCGCGCCCAGGCTGGTACCGACCACCTGGACATTGGCTCCGACCAGCTCCTGCTTGGTCGCAGAATCGATCACACGACCGGTGATCTTGCCGGTCTGAGCGAAAGACCCGCTCACGAGCACAAATATAAAACAGAGAGCGAGCAAAACCCGAATTGATTGCTTCATAAATCCACTCCTCCTTTGGACTGGCTGTAGCTGGAATTAGCAAAATTGTTGAGCCGCACTTCCTCCACTTGACATACAAACGATCGCAGAGATAGCCGCTGCACCTCCTTTCGAGCTTAAGACAGGATCAGGGCTCCTTTTCGTCATCCGGGATATCGGACTCCGAAACCGAGTACTGAAAGCGCCGGATGCGTTTTGCACCGCGCTCCACCACATAAACGACATTGTCACTGGCCAGCAGCCCCCGGCCATCGTTGAAACTGGCGAGCGCCAGCCCCTTCTGCCCGAGTGAGAGCAGCTGCCCGGCTCTGGCGCCGCTGTTGGCATATTTGCTTACCGCGCCGCCCTCGCCATCCATGACAAAGATGTTTTCCCTCTCGTCCAGGGCCACATCAAAAGGCTTCTGAAAGCGACCGAGATCCATGATGGCGTGCTGATAAAGAACATAGCGCGGGCTGAACGTCCCGGCCATCAGTTTTTGCACCCGGAAGTTGCCTCCGAGCTGGGTGAAGTAGATATTCTCATCATCGTCGGTGGTTACGGCCCATGGATCATCGACCGTGCCGGAACCCGAGCCATAGACCGCCACGTTGCTCCTGAATTCCGCTGTGTAATGGAAAAGCACGGTCCGGTCATTCCCCTTGAGCGCCATGTCCGGGACCAGGAGCAGCTGTACGATCCGGTCGAAGCTGGATTCGGTCAGATAAACCGTTTCCTCGCCGTATTTGCCCGCCGCAACCCCATTAAAGCTGGCGGCCGCTTCCGGATCCTCGTAGACCTGATAGATCCCCCGGGCTGCGGCCACTTTGGCGGGGTCGTGACGGAAAAAGTAATGGCGCAGCTGCGGCAGCGCTCCTCCGGCCGCCGCGCGCTCCCTCAATTCGGCGAAGGTGAGGGTGATCTCCTCACCGGTCCCGCGGTCGTAATAGAGCCCGGACTCGGCGACCGAATCGATGCGCACACGGTTCAAAAATTGATTCCAGATAAAGAGCCGGTTGGTGCCGTTGACCACGAGGAGATTGAGCTTGCTGTCAACAGCCAGACCGCGCGGACTCTCCAGGGCAAGGCCGTCGAGGCCGCTCCCGGTCAGGAGCGCTCCGGCCTTGCTGAAAGCATGGATCCGGCCCGCTCCCTCATCGGCGAGAAACAGGGTTCCGTCCATGCTCATGGTCAAGTCGGCTGGAGCTTCAAGGCCGACACCCAGGTAAGCGCTGTCCCAAACCGGGTTGAGCTCGACATAGCTGGTATCGTTGGCACCAAAGGAAGTGCTGGCGCTCCTGGGGCTCGGCAGGGGCATCTTGCTCTCTTCGCACCCCCAGACGAGGGCCAGGAGGGCGGCAAAGTAGTAATAACGTCTCTTCATTAAAACTCAAATCCGAATGTGAACTGCTGCGACATGGCTAAATGGGTATAATCGGCGTAAGCGTAATCAACTTTAAGATGGACCCCCTTGAGAATGAACTTGGCGCCGGCTCCAAAAGTCCACTGGTTTTCATCCATATTGGCGCGGTAGCCGCTGCGGAGGAAGAAAAGGTTCCGGTAGCGGTATTCGCAGCCGATGAGCAGGTTTTCCTGGTCATCCATGGGATGATTCATCTGCAGGCTGCCGGTGAGCAGGTGGTGGCTGCGCTGCAGCAGATCCATGGCGGCGCCAAGAGTGAACAGCGTCGGAGGAGAATAGGACTGCCAGGCGGTCTCGGTCTCCCCGCCCGATTTGCGGCGCATGTAGGTGCCCCCGGGGCCGATGTCATTGCCGAAGTTGCGCATCGCCGCGGCGATGCGCAGAGTCTTGTAGCCGGTCCAGTAGTAGGTGCCGAGATCGAGGAGGACACCCCCCGCATGCAGCTCGGCCAGCTGCTCGCGCACGTACTTGACGGTGATGCCGAAAGAGAAGCGGTCGGTCATTTTCAGGGAAGCGCTCATTCCGGCGACCAGATCGTTGTAGGAAAAATATTCGCCGTTGCCGTAAGGATGGTACTCCGTGGTCACCGGCATATCGGCGAAATGAAGATAGCCGACAAAGCCGCCCAGACCGATAGTACGGGTGAGCTGATGAACATAACCCAGGTATTCGAAATCGACATCGACCAGCCAGTCGAGATGGGAGACGACCAGCTCGTTGCGGCCGATCTGCACCAGTCCGGCCGGATTCCAGTAGGTGGCGCTGGCGTCATTGGCCATGGCGACATAGGCCCCGCCCATAGCCGCTGCGCGGGCCCCGATGCCGATTTTGAGAAAGGTCATCGAGGCCGTTCCGGCGCGCTGTTCGCCCAGTCTGGGCAGCAGCCCCTGCGCTGCGGCCGTGCCGGCCGTCAACACAAAGATGAATAGAATAATACCCTTTTTAGTCACTTGTTTCGCTCATTGTCGGATTGAACATACATTAGAGCCGTAAAACCGGAAAACTGACTCTTGTTAAGGCGCCGGGAAAGCCGCAAGGCGGCTTTAGCTCTTTATCTTTTACAGCTGTATCTGCGTGGCACTGGTCGAATTTCTTTAAAACCGCACTTCCAGACCCGTCATCACCCGCCGCGGCCAGTCATAGCGCGCGGGATTGTCCGGCGGGAGGTCATCGGGATCATCATACCAGGTGACCGGAATGACGTCCCCCGGCTGATAGGGCCGGCCGGTGACCGGATTGATGATGCGCGGCACCTTGGTATTAAAGATGTTCTCGCCCTCGATTAACAGGGCAACCCTGGTGTTGAGAATTTCGAACTCTTTGTACCATTTCAGATCCACACGCATCCACGGCTTGGAAAGCGCGCCGTACTCGTCCTTCTGATAGATATTGTTCGCCACGTCAATGATGCGCTGATAGCGCTTGCCCGATTCGTATTCCCAGCGCATGGTCAGGCCCCATTTTTCCGGCAAACGGAGGCCGAAGAGGCGGATATTCGCCTTGGACGGCATATCGAAATAGAGGTCAGTGGAGAGCCGGTAGGGGCGGTCCCAGCTCAACCGGCTCTCGCCCAGAGGTTTTTCCGATACCTTGCCGGCGACGACGAGCAGATTGGTGTTCGGGGTCGAGCTCTTGCCCGTGGCCAGGGCGTAGGTAAAGTCAACATTGCCGCTGAGGAATTTGCTGTAGCGCCTTCTGAAGCGCATTTCGATGCCGCGCGAGCGGGCGTAATCCATATTGACATACATGAGGAAGCTGATGTTGCCGTAGCGCGGACTGAACTTGCGCACTGTGGTCGACGTGGGATAGTCGAACATATCCTTGTAATAGGCCTTGATCTCCAGGGTCTGGTTGGCGTTGAACCGGTGCTTGATGCCGATCTCGTAGGCTACCGTCGTCGTCGGCTTGAGGTTGGGATTTCCGAAGAGCTGATAGGTTGCCTCTGAGGTCGAACGCAGCTTGGCGTAAACATACTGTCCCTTGGGCTGCTGGGAGAAATGGCCGTAGTGGAGATAGAGCACATCGTTGTCGGTGACCGGGTGGCTGATACCGAGGCGGGGCGAAAGATGGCTTTTACCGCGCAGGCCGAAAAGCTCGAAGGTCTCATCCATGTATTTCGTGCGCGCGGCGTCGGTGATGGTCACGGTATTGGTGTCCCTGATCGCATCGTCGACGAATTTGCCTGGAAACCAGTAGTCATAGCGCAGGCCGATATTGACGATCATGCCGTCATAGGTGATCCGGTCCTGAACATAAAAAGCCCCGTCGTTGGGATAGACGCGGAAGTAGTCGTGATTGCGCCCCAGTCCGCTCTCTCCGTACCAGGGGGCGTTGATATCGACCACCTGCATGTCGGTATACCGTCCCTCGAAACCGCCCTTGATGGAGTGTTTGTCGTTCGGCTGGGTGGTGATATCGCCCTTGAAGGTCCAGTTGTCGCTGAAATAGTCGTACCATCCCTCCGCGTCGCCGGTGTCGTAAAAACCGTCGCCGTACTGGGTGCGGATGTTGCCCTCGGAATCTGGAAAGTAGATGACGGGTTCCAGATCGAGCTCTTCCTGATACTCGCTCCAGTGCTTGTTGCGGACGGCGGAATGGTTGCTGGTGAAAAAGCGCGAGAGGCTCATCCGGTAAAAGGAGCGGCTGCTGAGGGTATGGACCCATTGCAGTGTGGTCAGGTTGGCTTCTTTGGTCAGGGTGTTATAGTTGTCGAGCATCCTGGAATAACGGTAGGGGAAACCGCCGATATCGGTCGCCAGGGAGGTGAAATAGGCCTGATTGATATTGAGCGAGCGGTCATGAGAAACCGAGAGCTTTTTGCCGGCTGCCAGATCCCACGAGAGCTTGCCCATGAGATGCCAGTCGTTCTCCTGGCGCGGGGCCAGTTTTTCATAGGCGGCTCTGGCGGGGTAGAGCTTGCTCGCACGCGGCAGATAGGTATCGCTGACATTACCATAGGCGCTGAGGAAAAACCCAAGCTTGCCGGGGAACTTTAATCCGATCGCCGGAAAGAGCTTGCTGGTGATGGGCTCGGGGCCGCCGACGTTGAGCTGGACGATGTCGGAATTGAAAGAGGGGAAAAAACCCTTGCCCCAGTTGTCCGATTTGATGGAGAGGCCGCCCGAGTAGTGGTCCTCCCCCTCCTTGGTCTCGATATCGACGACGCCGGACATGGCCTGACCATACTCCGCGTCGAATCCGCCGGTGATGACCTTGAGCTCCTTGACCGCCGCGGCGTTGACATAGAGGGTATTGGAATAGCCCGAAAGCGGGTCCTTGACCGACTGGCCGTCGATAATATAGAGGCTTTCGTCGGCGCGGCCGCCGCGGATATGGATCTTGTTGTCCTGAACCACGACGCCGAGCTGCTCGCCGACCAGGTCCGTGACGCTCTCGACCACCTTCTGCCCGATCTCCTCGGAGGAGATATGCTGCTGGGAGGCGGTGATGTCGGCCTCGAAGAGGGGCTTCTGGCCGATGACTTCGACGGATTGGCCGAGGGCCAGCACGGTGGACTCGAGCGCGAAATCGGCCTGGGTGGTTTTCTCCGGCGCGACATGAATGCCCGTGCGCACCTGGACGGTATAACCGATGATGGAGGCCTTGAGATCGTAATCCCCGGGAGCGAGGCCGCGGATCTCATAAACGCCGTCCATGTTAGTCACTGCTCCCTTGTAGGTCCCGGGCACGGAGATATTGACACCCGGCAAGGTCTCGTTGGTGCGCTTGTCGATCACGCGCCCCCGGATGAGGGAGGATTGAGCCCCGGCGCCGGAAGCGCAGAGGATCAGAAAGAGAATGAGGAGAACGATCCTGCCGGTTGTTTTCATGGGCTTGTCAGTTGAACTCTTCAAAGAGGATATACCTGAAAAATTCTGTCATGTTGGCGTTGCCGTTGCAAAGATGGAGCGGCACGGAGCAGTAGATGCACTCTCCCGGGCCGATCATGTAACGGAGGGCGACGGGCGGTGATCCCTTGTAGGGCACCGTGACTGCGGCTGTGCTGTCGGGTTCCATGCGCAGGACCACATCGGCGCCGGCCCCGGGAACCAGGGCGGAAACGCGGTTGCCGATCAGCTTCTCGAGGCTGAGATCGAGCTGGGGATCCTTCGGAGTGCCGAAGCTGGCGAGGATATTGACTCCGGCCAACAGACGGCCGCCGGGATTGAGACGATAGACCGACTCCAGACTGGTGAAGGTCCAGGTGCTGTCCGGCGTCTCCTCATTGCCGTTGGTGATAAAGATTTTGCCGCCCCGGCCGGCAAAACGGGTGATGCCCTGACCGGCGGCGGTCAAATGGGGACGGCCGAGATGGGAGAACCAGATCACCTTGCTGAAATAGGCCAGATAGGCCTCGATATCGATCGAGGAGTGGGGCAAGGCGTTCTGCGAATTGATCAGCGGTGTGGTGTTCGAGCCGATCTCCCAGACCGAATAGCCCTCCGGGCCGACCAGCTGGTCAAGAATTTGGGAATAGAAACCCTGCACCTGGTAGAGACTCTGGTCCTGGGCGAAATCGTTGACCAGCAAAATTTCCCCCTGCACCGGCTTGACCTCCCAATGCAGCGGCATGTTGGAATCGGCTGGATTGGGGAAGGAGAGGGTCGAGCTGGTCGCTCCGGAGATATCCTGGGCCTTGACGAAAAAGCGATGCCTGCCGGGAGCCAGATCCCGCAGGGTGATCTGGTCGGCATCCCCCGCCAGGGGAATCCAGTTGCTGGTGTCGTCAAGGGCATAATAGATATGAGTGATGGTCTCCTTGCCGTCATCGTCGGCGGCATCCCAGATAAAAGTCCGCGTCGGGAAAGTATAGGCGACGACATTGGGATTGCCGGTAATCACCGGATTCGAGTTGAGCCGGAAAGAGATGGAAGGCGGCGTGTTGAAGACCGGAAAACGGAGCTGGGCCGGGGTCGGATCCTCCAGTCCCTGGTCATCCACCGCCCAGACCTTGAGGGTGAATTCATCATACTGGCTGCGGATCGGGACGTAAAATGTATCATACTCCACAGTGGTAAAGACCGGCTCACTCTGGTAATCCCACTGATAATAGTATCCGGCCACCGTGCCGTCCGGATCGTCACCCCACCAGTGAACGATCTGACGGCTGGGTGTGGTATCCAGCCCGGTCGTGTACAACCGGGTGTGGATGGTGCCGTCGAACAGCGTATCGCTGCGGGTGATCTGCTCCTGGGTCACATGAAGAAAGAGATGGGTTTGCGGCGGCAGATTGCCCAGCTTCCGGGAAGTGCGGTCATCCCCGAAAGGATCCTTGAGCCCGCACCCGGTCAAGAGCGCCAGCAAGAGAAACAGGAGGCCGTGTCTGTAATTCATTTTCATCCGGACAAAACAAATTGGAATCCAAAACCGTTCAGGTCCGCCGGCTTGAACGCCGGCGGACCTGATGAATTTGATCTTACTTAACCAGGGTCATCTTGCGCGCAGCGATATGGTCGCCGGCCTTGATGCGATAGACATAGACGCCCGTTGGCACCCTGTTGCCGGCATTGTCGCGGCCGTCCCAGTTGATGGTGTGGCGGCCTGCGTCATAACGGCTCTCGACCAGATGGCGGACAATCTGGCCGCGGGTATTGTAGATGATCAGCTTGACCTCTTCAGAGGCCGGCAGCTGGAAGTAGAGGCGCGTCTCCGGATTGAAGGGATTGGGATAGTTCTGCTCCAGACCGAATTCGAGGGGCTGCGCTGTCACCGCATTCCTGACGCCGGTCACTGTGCCGATGTCACCCAGGTTGCGGATTTCGATCTTGTGAGTGCCGAAGCTGAAGAGGAAAATCCCTTGGGCCACATTGATCTGGTCGCCGATCCTGACCGTATCGCCGTTGACAATCAGCAGTTGAGCGGTCCGGTTGATGTAGAAATTGGGATTGGGATCCTGATCACGGCCGATAAAAGCGTCGGCATCGAGCAGACAGGGGCCGCTGCCGTCATCGACGGTCACATCATACGAATTGACCGACGTGAGCGTGGCATTGTGGATCTTCACCAGCACTCCTTCGTACGACTCGGCCGAAGAGCTCTTGTCCTTCAGATCATTGGTCGCCACTGCGGCGATCTCGGGCAGGGCCTCATTTCTGGCGATGATCCTGACGCTGTCGGCGATGATCTGGGTGTTGCCCTCCCATTTATAGAGATAGGCTTCGTTGTGATCCTCAACCTTGCCATAGACGCGGACATGATCCCCGCGCTGCAGCCGGGGGACATTGCCCAGAATGAAGAGGCCGTTCCAGGCGCCGGCGGCATCCTGAATGGGGTAGGCGCCGTACTTGCTGAAGAATAACGTATCAGCGGTAACAATGCCATCCACTACTACATTGAAATCCTGGAAGGGGCTGTCGGCGGTGGGCCAGGGGGTGTACTGGATCTGGGCCAGAGTCGGATTGCCCTCCAGCACGACATAGGAATAGTTGGCGGCTACCTGATCGGGCGGATCAAAGCTCAGCTTGCCGGTGTTGTCGGTGGCTTCGACGTAATAGCTGACCAGGCTGTTGACCGGCTGCGGGGGGATCTCGGCGCTGTAGACGCCTCCGTTGAGGGCCATCGGCTGGCTGGAATAGGAGCCATCATTAACCTTGTAGTAGAGCTTGGCGCCGGCGGCGATGGCCGCGGGGTCCAGCGTGGTCGTCACCGTCACACCCTGCGCGGGCGTGGGGGCGGCCAGACTGCGACCGGTGTTCTTGATGCTCAGGCCGGCGGCTCCGATCTCCAGCCAGTCCCGGTAGAGGGGCTCCAGCTTGTAGGCGGAGGAATCGGCATAGGAGCCGTAGTGGTGATAGACCCAGCCGGTGATCGATTTGAACATCGACTTGAGGGCCGGATCCGGATAGCCGCGCATGCTGTCCGATTCGTCATCGACGAGAATGCCGCCGCTGCCATCATCAACCTCGAACAACTCGTACTGCGGGGTGATGCTGGTGACCACTGTATTGCCCACCTTCACGATCACCGTGCCCCACTGTTCGGCCGTGGTCGGCCAGCGCAGGTCGCCGGTTTTGAGCGAATCGACCTTGGGCAGGGGCTTGCCGGCGTCGAGGATATTGATCGGGCTGGTGATAAAAAATTCGGTCATGTTGGAGGGAGAGGTGCTGTACTCATAGAGATAACCGGTCATCTCGATCTCATCGCCCTCGTAGAGAGTGGGATATGCGGTGGAATCCCGGTTGTAGGAGAGGATAGCCGACCAGGGGCCGCCCTCCGGCTCGCCAAAAGTGAATTTAATGCCCTCGCGAGCGTAGCAGAGGCCGGTCGGCATCGTGACGATGCCCTTGACGGTCACAGTGTCGTCGAGCATATAACTGAAATCCCGGTTGTTCTGGGTCGGGGTTTTAAGCAGATCGCTGTATCGCACCTGCTGGATGCGCTGCAGACGGGTATAGGGTCCCTCTTCCACCACATCGTTGGCCAGGCGCGGCTCGATCTTGGTATCGCCGTTGGCGAAATCGAGGATGCCGGTGACCGACTGGACCGCTGTATAGTTGGCGGGAAGGAAATAGTACTTGGTTTCGTCGTCGACCCGGCAGGGGCCGGAGCCGTCATCGATCTGCCACTCGCCATAACCAAGACTTGGATTGGTGATGGTGGAGGCGCCGACATGGATGAGGCAGCCCTCATAGGCTTCGGCGTTGGCGCCGCCGGTGGCGATTTCACCGGTTGTCACCATCATCGGGGTGATCCAGGTCGTGCCGGTGGAGTCGACGGTGAACTCGGTCACCGTGGTGATCTCGGTGACACCCTTGTACTCTTCCACCTTGCCGGTCAGGGTGACGCGGTCGCCCTGGGCGGCAAAGTGGGTCTTGTCGTACACCTTGACTCCGGACCAGGGGGCTGTGGCGTCCTGGACATAATAGTAGTTGTTCTTGAAGGCATAGATCTCGCCGGTGACCACGCCGCTGATGGTGACGATCTGTCCCTTGAGGGGAGAATCGCCGGTGGCATCCGTCGTGTACTGAATGTCCCGAATCGGGGTGATCGCCGCCCAGGAGGTTCCCAGGGCTGTGCACAGCAGCATAACCAGTAACATTCTCTTCAAAAGAGACTCCTTTCTATTCTAATGATGCACCCCCCGCCGGATTGTGTCTATTTGATCACAACAAATTTGCCGGTCTGAATTTCGCCGCTCTGCAGATCCTTGACGCTGAAGAAATAGAGTCCGGTGGCGATAGCCTGGTCGAAGGCGGAGATCAGGTCCCAGGCGTGCAGGCCGCCCGGCAGCACCGTATTGCTGCCGCCGATCCGTTGCTGCATGAGCTCGACGTCCTCGCCCTTGTAGGTGGCGCCGTGATGGATGAATTCATCGACGACATCGCCTGCCAGGGTGTAGATGCGCACCTCGGCCTCGGCCGGGAGGTTGAAAAACCAGAGCATTTGCTGGCGGTCGCTGTCGCCATCCCATATCGCCTGGCCGCGGTAGGGATTGGGGAAAACCCCCACCGGCAGGCTGCTGCCCGCCTTGCGCGCCGGCGAACCGACGATGGCATAGGTCTTGTTCTCCAGGACGGAGCTCTCCAGACTGGGCAGCCGGTTCTTGGGGTTGCCGCGGTCGAAAGCCGTGACGGCGAACCAGTATTCGCCGGGCCAACCCGAGAGCAGATCGCGATTGGTGAAGCGATAGTGGTAGCGGTGGCCGTCGATGACGGTATCGGTGCGCACGGCCGTAAAGCCGGTATCATAATTGAGGCCATTGATCCGGTCGAATTCGGCCAGGAGTGTGCTCTCCTCCATGGATCCGGCTGTCTTGGGCGAGCTGTAGACACGATAGCCTTCGAAATCGATCTCCCGGGTTATCGGGTCCTCATAGAGCTCGGGCACATTATCCCAGAAAAGGGTTACCTCGCCCTCTCCCGGCATCAACAGCAGATTGGGCGAGGGGGGCGGGCTGGGCAGGATAAAGCGGTCAATGACCCCGTTGCCGGCGACGATGCCTTTGAGTGCGTTGGTGTAGACATCCTCTTCGATATCGAGCACCCCGTCGCCATCGCCGAAAATGGGCTCGCCGGCGTCCCAGCGCCGGTTGCCATTGAGGTCCAGTTCGGTGCGATAGAGATCCTCTTCGCCATCGAGGATCCCGTTGCGGTTGACATCCTCATCGGGATCGAGTTTGCCATCGCCGTCCACATCCTCGCCATTATAGGCTATCTTGGCCCACTCCGAATTGAGGCGCAGATTGGCGCGGCGGGCGGGCGAGTCGGCGGCATCCCGGGTTGCCCAGAGACCGCAGACAATCGCGAAGGTGATCTGGGCGGAGGCACCCGGCTCCAGATCGCCGAGCGAGCCGGCGCCCAGCACCAGCATCCAGCTGCCGCGGTTGGCGAGATCCGTGGGTATGCCGCCGTTGGTGACATCGTTGTAATACTTGCCCGTGTGCCGCCCGCGCAGCACCTCATAACGCCCTTCGTCCGTCAGGGGCATGACGTACTCGGGAAAATCGAGGGTAGAGCTCGAGGACCAGCGCCACTGATCATAGTTGACCTGCACCGAATCCTGACGCCGCGAGGAGCCCAGATAACGGAGGCCGAAATAGCTCTCCGCAAAGCCGTCATCGCCGTCGGCGTCGAACTGGTAGGCCATGTCATAATCCTGGTCGAAGCCGTTGAAATTATCATACCACGACCAGCCGCCGCCCGAGACATAGATGCTGGTATAGTTCATGTTGCCGACCGCAGCGTCGGCCCAGATGCCAGCATAGAGTTCGGATATCCTGTACCGGGAGACGTTGGTGAGGGTATAGTTGAGGATGACAAAAGCGTCGGTATAGGGATAGTTCCAGGCGTAGCTCTCGAGCGTAACGCTCAAACCGAGCGGCGTATGATTGGGAATCTCGAAATCGGTGCCCGGCACGCGGGTGTTCAGGTCGCTGAATGTGGAGACGAAATCCTGATGGGAGATGGCTTCAGGTGAAAAATAGGGAGAGGTGACGATGGTCGAACGGACACGGATGGTGTCGCCGGCGGAGGCCGTGTTGGTGAATTCAAAGCCCTCCTCGCCGGCCTCAAAGACCCCGTCGACGATGGCAGTGGAGACATGCACCATGCCGTCAGGGCCGCCGCGGCCGCCGACCCATAACCCTCCAAAAGACATATGTTCGATCTGATCCCGGGCATTATCAGCATGCAGTTTGTACATACAGGAGGGCTGGTTGACGTTATTATAGCCCTCGCCGATTACGCCATAATTGGTCACGGTCAACCCGAGATTGCCGGCGCTGTGATAGTGCCAATAGTCATCGATCGCGCTCTTTTGCAGGCGCGCCGTGCTGCGCGGCCGGTTGTCGCGAGTGGGCTGAGCACCGGCCGGTACGCATAAAATAATTGAAAGAAGAAGAATGGAGAGGGTTCGTAAAAAGTTTTGCAAGGGAGAGTCCTCTTCTACTGCCCAAAAAGTGATATGTAAAATACCACTTTTTTAAATGAATGTCAACCCAATCAATGGATAAAAAAACCGATTTTCTGTTTGCGGAATCCGGGTCAGGCTCACTGGTTGATGGTGATGTAGCGCTCCCGCTTGTTCTGCTTAAGTTTATCGAGATGGACCAGGATCAGGCCATCGACACAGCCGCCGAAATCCTTGTCGACACCGAAATCGATGAAGGAGATTCCGCCCTCCTCGCACAGCTCGGAATACTGCTTGTAGAGCACGGGGATGGAAAAGCCGAACACCTTGAGCGCATCCTTGAGCTTGCGCAGCTCCTCGCGAAAATCCCTGCGCGGGAAGAGTGCGGCCAGTTCCTCCTGGTGAAGCTGCGAGATCCGGAAGGGACTGACATGGGGTGCAAGCGCCGGATCGCCGGGAAACCAGGTCTGATAGAAATA
>DAOOPF010000078.1:0-16802 GCA_035388125.1 bacterium
CGCTCGATCCCGGCCACCCCGCTCATATCCGCGTGGCCGACCGGCTTTCCGTCCGGGTACCAGATGCTCTCGCCCGGCCGGCGCGCCCCGATGAGGGTGTCCCCGAAGAACCAGAGCAGTCCCGCCCGGGTCGGGATGGAGTAGGCCCCGTCCTGCCCCACCATGCGGTGGGGGTTATTCGTGAACTGGGGGCCAAGGTCGTGTACCGAGGCAATTTTGATCATGGTCATCAGCTCATGGCTTCTTTTCGATGCCGATGCGCATCAGGCCGTTGGCAGGAAGCGTGAGGGTGATCGCATTCGTTTGCACCGGCACAGTTCCGAGCGTGCAGCCGAGCAGGTCGAGTTCCGTGACCGCGGCCCCGGCCAGCCAGAGGGCCGACTGCAGGGTCACCACCTGGCCGGCCTCGGGATCGCTGTTTTGCAGCAGCAGTTCATAGCGGCCGTTCTCCTCCCCGGCGGGGCGCAGCGAGATGATCTTGACCCGGGGATTGGATGAGGTGAGGTACTGCTGCACCGGTTTCGCGCGGGTGTACCAGCTGCGGCGGGCCAGGGGCTCCGCGGCGGCCTCCCAGCCAAAGGCGGTGATATCGGCCTGCTGCGCATCGGCGGCGGCCAGATGGAAACGGAAAGTGAGGCGGCCCGAGTTCACCTCGTTGCGGTTCCACGATTCAGGAAAATTGTTGACCAGATTGGCGATGACGGTGCCGGCGTTGTTCAGGGTGTCGAGGGCGAAGACGCGGCAGTCGGGAGAGGCGAGCAGCAAAGTGCCCTCCGCCGTTTCCGCACCGAGCGCCCGGCGGATGGAGAAAAAGGTATGGCCGACGCCGCTGAAGCGCTCCTCGAGGGTCGTCAGTCCGCCCAGGGTTTCGCAGCGAATCTCCCCCCCACGGGCGTTGAAAGCGAAAGCGAGCCCGTACTCCTCGGTATGTTCGCTCTTTTGCAGCGCTTCCAGGTCGATCTCCACAGCGATGTCGATGCGGTTGAGGCCGCGCCACAGCCGGAAGGTAATGGTGCGATAGAGTGCTCCGGTGTAGCCCCGGCTGAGCTCTTCATAGACCGGATTTCTGGCGATACCGGGCTCACCGGCCCAGCCGGCGACGGGGGCGAAGGATTCGTTGAGCTGAAAGCGTTTGCGCAAGGGGAGAAACGAGGGCAAGGCCGCGGCGGGATCCATAAGGGGCCTGCCGGTGGCCGCGTCGAGGATCTCGATGCCCTTGCCGGTCGAACTGATGCGGTAATATTCATTTTCAATGGCGGGGCCCGAGGCCGCCGGCAGGGCGGCATGGCCGCGGGCCTGCACGGGCGCAGACCGGCCCTTTTCCGGCTGCGAGTGAGCGCGCTCTTTGCCGGCTGCCGCCCGGTTCTTCTCCGTCAGCGGGCCGGCGGCGGGCGCGGCCGGGGCCGGCCGGGTGACCAGCTCGAACTGGCGGCTGCCGATACCGGGCAGACCCCTGGCGAGGAAGGAGAGCCTCTCGCCGCTGCGATGGCCGGGGATTTCTGCACCGCTCGCCAGATCGATCACCGCATAGTCATTGGTGTCGGTGGCGGGAAAATCGATCTCCACCGGGGCTGACCGCTCCCAGGAGAGGGTATTGTAGACCATAATCCCGTGCGAGTCAAAGCTCTCCTTCGGAGCGGTGAGCCGGTAAAGCAGGCGTTCGCGGAGGGCGCGGGCGCGTTGGGCGGCGTTGCGGACGTGGTCGTCGCGCACGGCGTCGGTATAGAGGTTCTCTTCACGCGAGCCGAAGCCGTACTCGAGGCCGCTACCGTGGCCGGAAAAACCGAGCAGATCCTCGTAAACGGCATCGATCTCGCCGGCGCCGGTGCGGGTCTCGGGATGCATGGCCGCAGAGAGAGCGGCGAGGAGTTCGACCCCGGGCAGCTGGTTCTGCACTGCGCGGTAGCCGGTCATGCGCCGGGTTTCGCCCTGGTAGAGGATATCCCAGTCTGAGGTCCAGTCGCCGCGGCGGGTCTCGAGCAGGGCCGGGTTTTCGGCGCAAAGGGCGCGGCCGAAATCGTCGAGCGTGGCGATGACGAAGCGCGGCCAGGCGTAGAGGTTATTCCAGCGCAGGGCGTTTTCGTACTGCGCCAGGGCGATGCCGCTGTTGTCGGAGTAGGCCCCGCTGATGAGGATTTTGGTGAAAGGATAGTCGCGGCGCAGCAGGTTGTGCACGCGGTGCCAGATGCGGCAGGCGGTCGCCTCGGGTTCGCGTTCAAGCCCGTAGCGCGCCCCTTCAATGTAGGCCTCGGTCAGGTAGAGGAGCAGGGTGTCGCTGCTCGAGCCGGCCCAGTGGAAGACCTTGGGAAGGCTCTTCTGGAATTTATAGTCGGCGAAAAGCTCGTTGATACCGTCGGCCAGAAAGCGCACCCCGGCCTTGCGCAGATACTGGGGCAGGGCCCAGGACTGGCCCGGCACATCGTTATAGACCGCGGCGAAATAGTCGAGGCCGTAGCGCCGTTTGTACTCGCCAGCGATGCGAAAGCTGGCGGCCATCTCCGCCTCGCTCACCCAGCCGGTGTAGGGATTGGAGTAGATGGGCGAGACCGCGATCCGCCCCGCCCTGATCAGGGCGATGAGGCGGGCAAAAGCCGCTTCCGAGCGCGCGCGGCGGTAGTTTTCTAGCAGCCACATGGTCTCGATGGTCCAGCGGAAGCTCGAGTCCGCTGCGCACTTTTCGACCGCCTGGTCAAGGGTCTGGAGCTGGCGTTCGATCACCACCGGCTGGGGGTTGGTATAGCCGATATCCATGTGGGTCAGGGGCATGAAATAGAGCTCGTATCTGGGGAGGGATTTCAGCTCCACCCTCTGGTTGAGGCTCTCCCCCGCCATTTCGAGCTCGGCCGGCACCTTGACCGGGGCCTCGACGGCCGGCAGATAGAGCTCGCGCTGGTTGGCCCCGAAAGCGATATCGTTGAGGGTGAATCGGACCTGAGCGTAGGGGATGGATATGACCGCCCGGGTTTTAGCCAGGCGGCCGGAATGGATCTCGAGCAGATATTTCTGCACCAGTCCGCCCCGCTTCTTTTTATAGAAAAAGGTGGGCGTGAGCGCAAAGCTGGTCACGGGCTTGCCGGTCCCGACCAGCTGGCTGATGCCGGCCAGCGGGCTTTTACCCCGGCTGTCGAGGAGGCGGCAGTAAAAACCCCATTCGAAGCGGAGCGGGTCGAAAAAGTCGACCGCATGGTTGCGATGCGAGTTGGCGGTGCGGATGAGGAGTCGGTTGTTCCCCTTTTTCAGGGTCACCGGCACGGAAAAGTTGTCCCGGACGGCGTTGCACTCCCTGAGGGAGTGATAGACGGTTTCGCCGTTGAGGACGATGCGGGTGATGGTGTTGCCGCCGAAGCTCAGGATGGCCTCCCGATTCCGGTCTGCGACCAGTTCCGCGCAGGCGTAGACGATCTTGGCGTACCAGACCTTCTCGGGGGTGGCGAGGGTCTTCCAGCCGTACCAGGCATTCAGGTCGGTGAAGCCGTCATCACGGGCGCTGAGATAGAGCCAGGGGCTCTTTTCTTCCGCGAGGCCGGGATTTCGCTCCTCCTCCCCGCTGCGCGGAGCAGCCCGCTCCTCGTCCAGGGGGGCGTCGTCGGAGAGGTCGCCGAAGCCGACGGTCCTGATTTCAAAGGGACCGTTGGTCAGCCAGGCCTGGAGGCTGCCGTCCGGCCGCAGAGGGAGAATCTCATCGGCCTGCACAGCGACGGCAAGAATCAGGATGGCGAGAAGAAGCTTGACCGGTTTCATCGTTGGCTTTCATATTTTCAGATGATCGAAAACCGCAAACAGTGAGCGGCAGCTTGACGGGTTTCATCAGAACCGGGTATTCCCCTGTCGGCCGTGCAGCCGCCTCCCCCTCACGTCGGGCCCGTTCACTGGATCAGCATCATCTTTCTGGTCTCGCGCCGGCCGGAAGTCTCGAGGGTGTAGAAAAAGAGACCGCTGCTGAGGTTGTGTGGCTGCCAGCGGGTGGTATAGCGGCCGGGAGCAAAGTTCCGCGCCTCGAGCAGGGTCTCGACCAGCTGGCCGCGGGCGTTATGGATTTTCAGCGTCACCTCCGTCCGCTCCGTGATTTCAAAGGCGATCTCGGTGGCCGGATTGAAGGGATTGGGATAGTTCTGCAACAAGGCAAAGGCCGCCGGCGGCGGGACCGGCACCGCCACCCCGCTGCCGATACCGGCGGTCGACAGCTTGATGAAACGGGGGTGGTAGATATCCGCGATGCGGAGGTTCTCGCCGAAATCGAGGGTGTTGACGTTATAGGTGATGAGCAGGGAGTCGGGATCCGAGAGCGATGGGTGGGCCTTGGCGTTATAGATAAAAACGTTGTCCGAAATCTCCACCTCGGGGGCCCTGTAGATCTCCCGGTACATCTCGAAGGGACCGACGGGCGAGTTGCCGAGGCGGACGGCGACTGAGGAGCCGATCTGGCAGACGAGGATATAGCGGCCATTCAGCTCGGAGAGGCTGAACTCCTGCGAGATGCGGTTGGTGATGGCGGCGCTGGCGGTGTGATCGCTGCTCCAGCCGCTCCCGTCCCAGAATCGCCAGGCGGTAAAATCGAGAAACTCTTCGGGCAGGACCCGGCCGGCGACGAGGCTCTTGCCCGAGTCATCATCGCGCGGGCCGTAAATGTAGATATAGCCATCAGCCTTGCTGTTGCCGGAGGCGGCGGCGTTGGGCAGGATCGCCTGGCCGAGGACCGCGGTCAGCTCGCCATCCTTCATGAAGAAGGGCAGATCGCGCTGCTGCACCCCGGCCGGATAGTGATTCTCATCCAGCGTGAAAGAGATCACCACCACCCCGGTGAGCTTCCAGTCGAAAGCGCCGCTGCCGGTGGTATGGAGCCGCAGGGCGAAGAGATGGATGAGGGAGTCTATTTTGACCCCGTCCATCAGCCAGTAAAAATCGTTGGCAACCGCAGTGGGAGTGGCGGGTGTGAAAACCGCGCGCGGCGAGGTACCGCTCTGGTCCCACATAAAGGCGATGCGGTCCGGATCGGGCCGGTTGCCCTGCAGGTGGGCGAGGGTGTTGTTGACGATGGTGGAATTGACCCTCCTGCCCGAACCATCGACCTGGCCGATGAAGGTGTCGCTGAAGATGATGAGATGGTCCTGGCCGTGCGGCTGCTCGCTGCCGTCGAGCGGAATCGAATAGATGCCATCGGCGCCGGTCCAGCCCGAGGTACGCGTCACCAGACTCTCCCACGAATCCGACCTGCGGACCTCGTACTCCCCCGCACAGACAGCGCCGGCGGGGAGGGCGATCGGGTTGGGATAGGAAAAGGGGGCCCAGCCGTCATTGCCGGAGCAGAGCAGATCGGGCGTGGCCTTGGTGACAAGGTAGCCAAGCTTGAAGCAGCCTTCGTTCTCGCCGGTCTGCAGCCTCACCTCGATATCGATGGTGAGGGGCGCAGCGGGGGCATAGCCCTGGTCGGAGATCAGGCCGACCCATTTCATCTCGCCCTCGAACTCTTCAGGCGGATAGCAGGCGACGAGGGAGTCGGTCCAGGCGGCGCTGTACTCGAGATCGCCGTCGCCGACGGGCGAGGTGTAGACGGCCTCCAGCACCCGCCAGTCGGCGGGCAGGAGGATGCCGAGTACCCCCTTGTGGATGTTCGCATCCGCACCGTCCTGGATGGAGAGACGCACCGTGATCTCGCTGTTCTTGTCCGCCGACTCCGGCTGGGTGATCTGGGTAATCTTGCAGCTGCTGAGTAAAAGCGGCATGACCAGGACCATTCTCTTAATGAGTGCTTTTATTTTCAAAATATAAATCCTGCTGTAAAGCGGTGAATGTCATCAAAAACCCGTTCGGACTGGACGAAGGAGTAATCGAGGCGGAGGCTGACCCCGGCCATGGCGGGGGTGATCAGGCCGAAGCCGCACGCGAGCTTGCCCTCGTCGGTGTTGAAGCGGTAGCCGCCGCGCAGAAAGAGGAGATTATGCAGCTGCAGCTCGGTGCCGATGTTGACGATTTCGACATTGTCGGTGGGATGGACCAGTTCGGCCCCGAGGGTCCAGGCCATTTCCTCCGATTTGTAGAGTTCGTCGGTGGCGTTGATGCGGAAAAGAAGCGGAGTCCGGTACTCCTGGTCGACCAGTTCCATGTCGGGTCCGAAATGCTGGAGCGAGAAGGCGAGGCGCAGGCTGCGGAAGCCGGTGTAATAGAGGGCGCCGATGTCGAAGAGCAGATTGTTGATGCTGTAATCGTCGAGTTTTTCACGCACGTACTTGACCTGCCCGCCGATGGAGAGTTTATCGGTGAACATGCGGGCCGCGGAGAGTCCGACCATGAGGTCCCCCGCGCTCACCATGCGCCCGGTCCCCTCCGGGCTGGTGACGGTGGTCTCCTCAAAGTCGTCGATGGCGAAGGAGAGGGCGCTGAGGGCGACGGTGAAGGTCTTTAAGGGAATCGCCACCGCAGCGGCCATCTGGCGGCTGTTCACCAGCCAGGTATTGTGGGAGAAGGAGGCCTGATAGCGGGTCGCATAGGCCAGACCCGCCGGGTTCCAAAAGACCGCGTTGACATCGTTGACGTCGCCGGCGACCGCTTCACCCATGGCGCTCTCGCGCGCGCCGACCCCGATTTTGAGAAACTGCAGGCCGCCCGAGCCGGTCTTGGCAAAATCAAAGCCGTAATCGTATTGGGCCAGGAGCAGGCACGGCAGCAGCAGTAAGGCAAGGAGTATTTTTGCTTTCATAGTCGTCTTCTACTTTATGATAAGTAAAGTGCCCTTGGCATGGCCCACGGGGGATTCGACCGTCCAGAAATAGATCCCGGGGGCAGGCCGCTGACGCGCATCGGTGAGCTGGTCCCAGGTCTCCTCACCGGAGAAGGGACTGTTGTGTACCATGGTTTTGATCAGCTCGCCGTTGCTGGTGTAGACGCGGATGGTGCACTCGGCCGGCAGGTTGGTCCAGACGATCGAGTTCTCCGCCCCGCTGACCGGAAAGCCGGAAGTGATGTGAAAGGGATTGGGAAAGACGGTGACGCTGAGGGCATTTGCGGCAGGGCTCCGGATCGCATAGACCGGCGAAAAATTGCGGTTGGTCAGGGCGCTCTCGTTTCCCTCCGCATCGACGGCGGTGACAGCATAAAAATAGCCGGCGCCGAGGCTGATGGTATTGTCCTCATAGATCCATTTATTCTTCATGGCGTCGAAGTAGCGCGTCACGTCGGTCGACCGGCTGGGCCGGATCGCCTTGAGCAGATCATAGGGTCCGATGAAGGCGAGGCTGCTGCGATAGACGCGATATTCGAGAAAATCGGGACTCCCGGTGAGGGGATCGACCCAGCTCAGGTCGACGGGCTCCCAGTTGAGGGTGATCGACTGGTTCTCCGGCACCGGGATGATCTGCAGCGCCGGCGAGGGCGGCGGTACTTTTTTCATCGCATAGTTCGCGGCATGGAGCTTTTGCGCCGCGAAGACGGTCTCCTGCAGCATCTCCTCGCCGTCCTCCAGCATGGGCTGAGCCTCGAGCCCCTTGAGGGCGTCGCGCAGCGAGATGCCCGCCACCGCCTCGACGAGGACGATGCGGACCGATTCATCCTTCGCCAGGTCGTAGGGGCCGAGGCTCATCAGCATCATTGGGGTGAGATGCGCCTCCTCATCAGCCTGCAGGCTTTTGTCCTGTCCGCTGAGGATCTTGTAGAGGTCCGCGGCGGAGCTGCTGGTCAGCGAAAAATAGCGCTCGTTGTTCAGAAGCTGGGCCCAGAGGACGACCGCGGGCTGGAAGCGGTTGCCCTTGGCCGGCGTGGCCTGGAGCAGGGCATAGCCGGCGTACCCCGTGGTCCGCAGCTCGTTCTGATCATCCCAGTAATTGCCGACATCGGTCGGCAGGGTATAGTTGGGAGTGTCGTCCCAGGCGTAGAGCAGCTTGTAATCGTCATCGAAGCGGACGATCTCGTCGGTGCGGTTAAAATCGTCCCCCCAGCCGTTGTGAACGACGAAATCCTGGTAGCTGGGCCGGATCAGATAGGGAAAGCCGAGAAAGAGATCGGTGACCCGGCCCGCATTGCGGTTGGTGAACTCGTACTCCAGGATGATAAAATTGTCGACGCCCGGGAAACTCCAGGCCCGGCTGGTGCGCTTGACCTCGATGCCGTGGGTCGTGCGCAGCCGCATGGTGATGACCTGCTCGGCCTCGGCCGGGTCGTAATCGGGATTGCCGATGAAATTACTCCTCTCCTCGAGGGGCTCGAATGTGCCCTGGTCCACATAGCTGAAGGGGCCGTTCTCGGTGTAAAAGAGGGTCCCGTCCTCGTGGTAGCCGCCGATCCAGAGGCCGGCTCCGGCCATGTAGGAGCGCTGGTCATCCTTGACCATGGTCTCCGGCCCGCCCGGCCAGTCCATGCTCGGATAGTACTGGAAGCGGTTGGAGGGATCGGGGGCGCCGATGGTGCCGTCGTCCTTCATGGTCTCCCACAGAACGCCGCGATTGTGAAATTTAAATTCGGCCTTGCGCGCCTGGGCGAAGAGCGACAAGGGAATCAGTAACAGGCAGAAAAGTCTGAATTTCATGGCATGCCCTTTTCGGTTAGCCTTTTTCTATTCACTACCATAACAAAACACAATTTTCGCGCAGATCCGCAGAGACGTCAAGCCCCGCCACCACTCCAAATAAATTTCTCACGGAGGCACAGAGACACAAAGAAAATTAAAAAACCTCTGCTATCTCTGCGGCTTTGCGGGAGTCTTGTTTTTTCCTCTTTGTGCCTCCGTGCCATGGTGAGATATATTTTTCTCTTTGCGTCTTGGCGCGAGCTCATCTAAAATGAATACTTCACCCCCATATAGATCCGCCGGGTCTCGAAATAGTTCTGCCAGCCGATATCATAGCCGTCGGCGTCCACGGTCGAGACCGTCCCGTTTTCGATAAATTTCTTGGTCGCTTCACTGTCGAAGAGGGCGTCGCCGTAGGAACGCAGGTTTTTACGATTGAAGAGGTTGGTGACGTTCAAATAGAACGAGGTCGCATGGCTGCCCCAGAGGGGAAACTGCTTCTCGATCTTGAGGTCAAAGGTATAGATGGCCGGAAAGCGGTAGTTGTTGTAGGTATCCGGCGAATCGGTGGCCTGCAGATAGGTGAAAGCCTGACCGCTGTAATAGTTGAAGAGCAGGCTCATGGTGCTCTCCCGGAAGATGCGGTCGACCAGGCGGGCGGAGTTGACCTTTGGATAGCGGGCATAGCTGTTGACGCGCAGGACGTGAGGCCGGGAGAAGCTCTTTTCGATCGGGATGCGCTTGTTGACATCGCTGTCCCAGGTGTAGGAAGTGTTGCCCTCGCCGTCGTAGCGGATGACGCCCGGGGTGGCGCGGCCTTCCGTGGCGCGGCTAAAGCTGTAGTTGACGTCGAAAAAGAGCACGTCGCTGAAGAGCGAATGGAGCGCCACCTCAATGCCGCGTGAATCGCCATAGTCGCCTGCCAGGTAGGTCTGGTAGGAGGCGTTGGGCGTGGTGACCTCGTTGAAGGGATCCCAGCCGTAGATATGGTGGTCGAAGAGGCCGATGCGCTCCTGAGTCTGGTCGAAGACATCCTTGTAATAGGCGACCAGGTCGATGACGGCGATGCCCTCAAAACTCTGTTTGAAACCGGCCTCGAACTGGATGGTCTTCTGCGGCTTGAGGGGCTGGTTGGTGAATCCCACCACCCGTTCGGCGTCGCCGTCATTGGAGGGGATGTGGCGCTCTTCCCGGCCCTCGGCCGCGGCGGCCTCGCGTTCGGCAAGAATGTTCTTGACGATATACTCCGGCCGGAAATAGCCGATCTCGAAAGACTGGTCGAGCGGCGGCATCTGGTAATAGTGGCCGTAGTTGAAATGGAGCAGCGAGTTGTCGCTGATCGGGAAAGAGACCCCGAAGCGCGGGCTGATCATATGAAAGGATTTGGCCGCCTGGCGCGGCTTGTCAAGCAGGTTGTCGAAGGAGTATTTGACATGGCCGTTGGCATCGACCTGGTCCTTGTCCGGATCGAGCGCCGGATCGAACTCGGGATCGATGGCGAGGTTGTAGAGCGTGGTCGGAGCGAACCAGTTGATGTTGGGATCATAATAGTCGTAGCGCACGCCGACGTTGAGGATCATGGACTCGAATTCCATCTTGTCCTGCAGGAAGAGGGCGGCCTGGACGGGATGATAGCTCTCCATCAATCCGCGGTTCAGCCAGAGCGACTTGTCGCGGCTGAAGGAGGGGACACGGAAGGTCTCCCGCTCGTCGTAGGTATTGTAACGCAATTCAAAACCGCTCTTGAGCAGGTTGTTGGTGTCGAACTGCCAGTTGACATTGCCCGTGAGCGAGAGATCGCCGGTGAGGATATCGTTGTAGAGGACCGGCGAATAGTTATCGAAAGGCTCCGATTCATAGCCATCAAAGCGGTGGAAGCCCCAGAGGGTCGGTTTCTGGCTGGCGCCGACCAGGGAGAAATCGCTGGGCTTCTCCTTGAAATGCGACCAGTAGGTGGCCAGCTTGAGTTCGTAGAAGAGCCGGTCGTTGAGAAACTGGGTAAAGCCGTAGTTGAGCAGCCAGGTATCGGTGTTGAGCAGCGAGCCCCAGCCGCGGTAATATTTGGCCTGATTGGTGAAATCGCCATTCTCCTGGAGCGTGGAATGGGCATCCTGGTTGTAAAAGCCCGTCAGCTTCATCTTGATGCTGCGGGGATTCCAGGCGAGGTTGAACATGACGTTGTTGGCATCGCGCGCGTCGCGCGGACGAGGCAGGGTGTAGGCCTGCTTTCTCAGGTTGAGTGAGGTGAAAAAAGTGACCGGAGCGCCCTTGAGGCTGAAGAGCGGCCCGTCCAGGCTGAGGGCGGCGGTGTAATCAGGGATCTTGCGATAATCGTAGACCTGGGACTGGCGTGCGGCGGTCCACCAGCCGGGATCGAGGCTGCCGTCCGGCAGGGTGTTGTCGACGAACTCTTTCTGTTCTGCCCGGTCATAGAGATAGGGGCCGAAATGGTGCTGCCCGGCGAGACCGTAGCTGAAATCGGCGGAACCGTGAAGGGCATCACCGCCCTCCCGGGTGACGATGCTGACCACGCCGGACTGGGCCTCGCTGTATTCGGCGGTAAAGCCGCCGGTCATCACCTGCACCTCCTTGATCGCCTGCATCGGCACATTGGTAAAGGCGCCGCCCCAGTCGGCGCGGCCCAGGAGCAGATTGCTCACGCGCGCGCCGTCGATGAACCACTTGACCTCGTCCTGGCTGCCGCCGCGGACCGAATAGCGGGTCTCGCCCTTGCCCGCCGAGCCGAGGCCACCAGCGACCGGAATGGGATCAAGAAAGACGCCGGCCTGGACCATCAGCCCCTGCTTGGCGTCGCGCATCGGAATACGCGCGAACTCGGCGATGCCGATGTTCTGGATGCTGGCGGTGACGTCCTTCTGGATGACCGGGGCCTCCGCATAAACGGTCACCTCCTTGCCGAGGGCGATGGCCTCATCCACCATCCTCACCCGGAGAGTAGTAGTGAGATCGACCTTGACGACCACATTTTCAATGACCACACTCTGGCGGCCGATCATGCTCGCCCGGACCGTGTAGGTGCCGGGCGGCACCTGGAGGATAAAAAACTCCCCGTCCAGGCCGGCAGCGGCCCCGAGCGAGGTACCCACCAGGACGACATTTGCCCCGGGAAGCGGGGCGCCGGTGTCGCGGTCGACGGCGATGCCTCTGATTTTACCGGTTGTGCCGGCCTGCAGTACTCCGGCCCCCGCCAGCAGGACGATCAGCAAGCCGCGTGCCCATTTCATTTTTCTCAAGTCCACCTCCAAAAAGCAAGAGTTATTCCTTGATCCCGCTCATTGTGAATCCCTGAATAAAATATTTCTGGAAAAGGAAGAACAGCAGAATCACCGGCAGCATCATCAGCACCGAAGCCGCCATCAGCACCGCCCACTCCGGCTGCTGCTGCCCGGCCAGCTGCCCGAGACCGAGCGCCAGGGTGCCTTTGGCTTTATCGGACAAATAGATCAGGGGCGTGAGAAAATCGTTCCAGGTGAACATAAAGGTCAGGATGGCCACCGTCGCCAGGGCGGGCTTGGCCAGGGGCAGTACGATTTTCCACCAGATCCCCGGCTCACTGCAGCCGTCGATGCGGGCGGCGTCGAGCAGGCTCTTCGGAACGGTCATGAAGAACTGCCGCATGAGAAAAATATTAAAGGCTCCACCGCCCAGGAACATCGGCACCGTCAGGGGCTTGAAGGTGTTGAGCCAGCCCAGTTCCTTAAAGATGACAAAGACCGGAATCATGGTCACCTGCATCGGCAGCATCATCGTGGCGATGACCAGATAAAAAAGGTGGTCGCGGCCGGGCCAATCGATGCAGCCGAAGGCATAACCCACCAGCGAGCTGGAGAGTACCACCCCGATGACCGAGAGCAGAGTGATCAGCACCGAATTCTGCAGATACTGCAGAAAGGGCATCTTTTGGAAAAGCTTGTAATAGTTGTCGAGCTGGAACGAGCCCGGCAAAAAGCTGTTCGAAAAAACCTCAGCCTCCGGCTTGATGGAGGTCAGCAGCACCCACAAAAAAGGCAGGAGGAAAAAGAGGGCGATGATGGCCATGAGCAGAAAAACCAGATATTCGGTGCGTTTTTTGGTGGTCATTTGCCGGTCCCGCCGCTGTAATAGACCCATTTTTTGCTCACCCGGAACTGTATGAAGGTGATGATCCCCGCCAGCAGGAAGAGCAGCCATGCCAGGGCCGAGGCGTAGCCCATGTCGAAATCGTCAAAAGCCTTGTTATAGAGATAGAGATTGTAAAAGAGGGTCGAGTTGAGCGGCCCGCCCTTGGTCATGACGTAGGCTTCGACGAAGACCTGCAGGGAGCCGATGATCTCGAGGATGAACCAGAGAAAGAGCACCGGCGAGATGAAAGGCAAAGTGACATGACGGAACCGGTCCCACCAGTTGCCGCCGTCCATTTCGACCGCCTCATAAAAATGGTCCGGTACACTCTGAATGGCCGCCAGGAAGACCAGCATACGGCCGCCGCCCAGAGACCAGACGCTCATCAGAATGATCGCCGGCTTGGACCAGCGTGGATCGATAAGCCAGAGCGGCCCCTGCAGCCCGAAGAACTGCAGGGAAGTGTTGATCAGCCCGTACTCGGGATTGAGCAGCCACATCCACAGCACCGACAGGATGACCCCCGAGATGATCGAGGGGATAAAAAAGATGGTGCGAAAGAGCCTGACCCCGCGCGCCGCTTTGCTGACCAGCATCGCCAGCAGCAGCGAGCCGAGGATGACCAAAGGCGTGCGGATGCAGGTATAAAAAAGGGTATTCCAGACAGATGCATAAAAATAGTGGTCCTCAAAGAGCAGCTCACGGTAATTCCGCAGCCCGATGAACTGGGGGATGCGCAGCACATCGTACTGGCAGAGGCTGTAATAGAGGGACATGATCATGGGATAGAGGCCGAAGACCAGGAAACCGATGATCCAGGGCGAGACAAAAAGGTAGCCCCAGAGCGTATTTTTCTTCAGGGGTTTCATGCCGGCCATCCTGCGCCCTGCCGCGGCGAGGTGGTGAGCAGCTCTTGGGCTGCTGCGTTAGGCGTGATATGCGCTGCTCTCAATCGAAAAAATCCTCGGTCTTCATTCTGGCATTGACATAGGTATCGTATTCGAGTGCCCGGTCGAGAAAGGACTGAATGGTGTTTTCGGCCTGCTGCAGGGCTTGCCGCGGGGGCATGACGCCCCGCAGCGAGCGCTCCCGCGCCAGGGAGAACTCGCGCCAAAAGATGTCATGGACCAGCGGCACGATCGACTTGGAGCGGCTCTGCTCCATCTGGCCGCTAAAGATGGCAACGTAGGGATTCATCGCCAGAAAGGTCGAGTCGTTCGCGGCCAGGCGGTTGACCGGGAAGAGGGTCTCCTCCCGGCTCATGCTCTCGGCCAGCTGGATCTCGCGGCTGACGACAAATTTCATAAAGGCCCAGGCGTCCCGCTTGTTTTTGGCTCCGCGCGGAATCGCCAGCCACCAGCTGCCCGCCGAGGAGACCGAGGGGGAATCGCCGAAAGTCGGGATCATCGCCACGCCGTAGTCAAGGCCGGGATGGTATTTTTCGATCTGGTCGATAAAGCTGTTGTCGTTGATGAAGAGGGCAACCTTTTCGGCGATGAAGCCATGCTGGTTGCCGTAACCAAATCCGCCCATAAAGGCGGAGACCTCCTCGACCGAATAGAGATCGAAAAAGTCGCGTTCCCACTGAAAGGCCTGCACCGCCACCGGATCGGTCAGGTTGATGCGGGTGCCGGCGGGATCGATAAAACGCGCGCCCAGTTCAAAAGCGATGATCAGGGGGGTCTCGATGGTGCCATACTGTGGGATGAAGCCCATGCGCACGATGCGGCCGTTTTCACGCTTCGTCAGCCGGCGCGAGTACTCGCGGATCTCCTGCCAGGTCGCGGGCGGCCGGCCGGGATCGAGGCCGGCCTCGCGCAGCAGCCGGCGGTTGTAAAAGAGGGCGTAGGAGCCGGTGTAGGCGGGCAGCGCGTAGGTCCGGCCGCGATATTTCATCTCCTCCCACAGAGAGGGAAAGAACTGGGCCGTGTCGAGGCGGTCCGCTGCGATGACCGCATCAAGGGCGACCAGGGCATTGCGCGCCGCCCATTTGGGCACCGGGGTGACCAGATTGACCATATCAGGAGGGTCGCCGCTGAGGATGGCGGTGAGGACCTTTTTCTCGTGCTCATTCCAGGGGATTGGAATGCTGTTGACGTAAATGCTGTCCTGGGCCTGATTGAAAAGCGCGACGCAGGGTGGGCTGTCGTCCTTGACCCCGGCGACGAACCAGTAATCGACCTGACGGCGTCCGGGTTGTCTGACCTCCCTGCCGGACCAGAAAAGCGCTATCATACAGGCGAAAAGGAAGACAATGCCGGCAATTTGGGCGGATTTTCTCATCATACCTTCGGGATGGGTAGTTAGTCAAAACCTAACAGATTTTTGGAAGAGATGCAAGCAAATAATGCACAGGCCCAGTCGAAGGGTGACCGCCAGGCGGCAGAAAGTTGCCGTTGAACAAGCCGGTGTTACGGGGCTGGAAATACCCTGAAACAGAAGAAAAAGCTCCCGGAGTATGAGGCTATTTTCGCCGCCTGGGCGCGCTCACCTTTTCCCGCTTGCTCTGCCATTGCCCCTCCTCAAAATAGGCCACCCACCCCGAAGGTTCGCCGTCCCCGGTCACGCCGACCAGATACTGCTTCCCCTCCTTGCGCTTCCAGCGGATCTCGAAAAGATGGCCGTCCGGGTCGTTCTGCGGCGCGTCGGCGAGATAGTGGAATTTCGGATCGAGTTCGCCGCGGTGACGCGTCAGATCGGCCACTTTGGGCGAGGCGGTCTCGCGCGAGCGTGGAAAATTATGGGCGGCGAGAAAGAGCCCGGCGGCGCCGTCGCGCAGGAGAAAATAGGCGTCGGATTTTCTGCATTTCAGCTCGGGCATGGGCACGGGATCGGACTTGGGCGGGGCCACCTGTCCCCCGCGCAGCAGCTTGCGGGTGTTCTTGCACTCGGGATAGCGGCTGCAGCCGAAATACTTGCCGAAGCGCCCGGTTTTGAGCTGCATCTCCGCCCCGCATTTGTCGCAGACCAGCACCGGTCCGTCATAGCCCTTCAGCTTGAAGGTTCCCTCCTCCACCACCCAGCCGTCGCAGTCCGGACTGTTGCCGCAGACGTAGAGCTTGCGGCGGGCGTCCATCAGCCAGCTGTCCATTGCCGCCCCGCACTTGTCGCAGCGGCGGCGGGCGAGCAACTCCTCGGCGTTGCCCTCCTCCTCCCCTTCCAGCGTCTCCTTGGCGGGCTTGACCGCGGCGGCCTCGTCGCCGGAGATGAGGTTGACCGTGCTCTTGCAGCGCTCCTTGGGCGGCAGCTCGTAGCCGGAGCAGCTGAGAAAAACGCCGGTGCCGGCGGTGCGGATCACCATCGGCCGGCCGCAGGCGGCGCAGGGGATGTCGGTCGGCACCGGCTCATTGCGGCGCATGCCCCCGGCAGCGGCGGCGAGCTGCTTTTTGAATCCGGCATAAAAGGCATCGAGGGTCTGCTTCCACTCCGCCTCGCCAGTGGCGATGGCGTCGAGCTTTTCCTCCATCGCCGCGGTAAAGCCGTAATCCATCAGGTCGTCAAAGTTCTCGACCAGCCGGTCGGTGACGATGTCGCCGATCTTGAGGGCATAGAAGCGCCGGCTGACGAGCTTGACGTAGCCGCGCTCCTGGATGGTGGTGATGATCGAGGCGTAGGTGGAGGGCCGGCCGATGCCGCGCTTTTCGAGCTCGCGCACCAGGCTGGCCTCGCTGTAGCGGGCCGGGGGCTTGGTGAAGTGCTGGGTGGGATCGAGCCGGATCAGCTTGAGGAGATCGCCGACCCTGAGGTCGGGCATCTCGGTCTCGTCCTCTTTTTTAGCCGGCGGCAGCACCCGCATCCAGCCGTCGAAGCGCATCACCCGGCCGCGGGCGCGCAGCTCATAGCTGCCGGCCATGATGGTGATGGCCGTAGTGTCGAATTCGGCCGGCTTCATCTGGCAGGCGATAAACTGGCGCCAGATCAGGTCGTAAAGGCGCTCGGCGTCGCGCTCGAGTCCGGGGATGGATCCGGGCACAGCTTCGGCCCGGGTCGGACGGATCGCCTCGTGGGCCTCCTGGGCCCCCGCCTTGCTGGCGAAGTAATTCGGTTTTTCCGGCAGATATCCAGCGCCATACTCCTTTTCGATGAAATGGCGGGCCGCGCCGACCGCTTCGGGGGCGAGATGGAACGAGTCAGTGCGCATGTAGGTAATGTACCCCGCCTCGTAAAGGCGCTGGGCGAG
>DAOOPF010000079.1:0-7990 GCA_035388125.1 bacterium
ACCAGTACAAGAATTTCGGCCGCGGCAGCTCCTCCCCGATCAAGGTGGTGCAGGAACTCTTCTCCGCTGGTGACACCAAGGCGGGCGTCCAGACCACCGCCTTCAATCTGCCCAATGACGAACGGGTGCGCGAGGCCAAGGGATCCAAGAAGGTGATGCTCAAAAACATCGCCAAGGCCAAGTATGAGAAATGCTGGATCCCGATCGTCAATACCGTGCTGGCCTACCAGCCGCTCGCCGCGGTCTCATTCGACGCCTATTTCAACCACGTGCTCATGCATGAGGTGAGCCACGGCCTCGGGCCTGGGATGATCACCCTGGAGAACGGCGAAAAAATCGATGTCGCCAGAAAGATGAAAGAGCTCTATTCGGTGCTCGAGGAGTGCAAGGCGGACGTCCTGGGCATTATCAATATGAAGCTGATGATGGAGAAGGGGATCTTTCCGCAGGAGATGGAGTACGGGATGTACGCCAGCTACCTGGGCGGAATGCTGCGCTCGATCCGCTTCGGGATCAATGAGGCCCACGGCGGGGGTGTGGCCATCCAGTGGAATTACTGTTTCGACAAGGGAGCTTTTTTGCTCGACGGGGAGGGCAAGCTCACCCTGGATGAAACCAGAGTGCTGCCGGTGCTCAACGACCTGGCTCGTGAGGTGCTGATGTTCCAGGCGACCGGCGATTATGAGGGCGCTAAAAAATTCGTTGAAAAGTACCGGGTCATGACTCCGGTGATGCAAAAGATGGTCGAGGCGCTGAAAAACGTGCCGATCGATATCCGTCCCTCCTACCCGGTGCTGACCGAGCTGGGACTGTAGCCTGGACACGGAGCCCTGCAGGCCGGTACGGCCGGTCTTCAGGGCTCCGGCGGCGGTGAATCGGGTTCGATCCAGTTCAGGGTGCGATCCACCGCCTTCCGCCACCGGCCGTAAAGCCGTTCGCGTTCTTTTTCCTCCATCTCCGGCCGCCACACCTTGTCGACCTGCCAGTTCTGCTCCAGCTCCACTTCATCCCGCCAGTATCCGCATGCCAGTCCCGCCATATAGGCCGCGCCCAGAGCGGTGGTTTCTGTGACCCTCGGGCGCACCACCGGCACGTTGAGGAGGTCCGCCTGGAACTGCATCAGCAGTTCGTTGGCGACCATGCCGCCGTCCACCTTGAGTTCGGCGAGGCCGATGCCTGAGTCCTGGATCATGGCGTCAAGGACCTCGCGGGCCTGGAAGGCGGTGGCCTCAAGCACAGCCCGTGCGAGATGGCCGCGATTGGCAAAGCGGGTGAGTCCGGCGATGACCCCGCGGGCATCATCCCGCCAGTGGGGGGCATAGAGTCCCGAGAAGGCGGGGACGAAATAGAGCCCGCCGTTGTCTTCCACCGAACGCGCCAGGGTCTCGATCTCAGGTGCTGAGCGGATCAGGCCGAGGTTATCGCGCAACCACTGCACCAGCGCGCCGGCGATGGCCACCGAACCCTCGAGGGCATAAACAGCGGCATGGCCGGCGCGCTGTCCTGCGACGGTGGTGAGCAGGCCGTGGGCGCTGGACATGGGCCGGGAACCGGTATGGAGGAGCATAAAGCAGCCGGTGCCGTAGGTATTCTTGGCCTGGCCGGGATGAAAACAGGCCTGGCCGGCGAGCGCAGCCTGCTGGTCGCCGATGAGGCCCAGCAGGGGAACACCTGCGATTTCGGCGGGCGCTACCGCTTCGGCGAAAAAGCCGGAGGAGGGCAGCACGGCGGGCAGGATGTGGCCGGGGATCCCCATGGACGCGGCGATCGACTCCTCCCAGCGCAGGGAGGCGAGATCGAGCAGCATGGTGCGGCTGGCGTTGGTGACATCGGTGGCGTGGCGGGTGCCGCCGCTCAGCTGCCAGAGCAGCCAGGAGTCGATGGTGCCGAAAAGAGCCCGTTCCTCGCGCACGGCGGCGGCGACAACGGGCTGATTCTCGATCAGCCAGACGATCTTGGGGGCGGAAAAATAGGTGGCCAGGGGCAGACCGGTGGCAGCGCGATAGCGCTCCCTGCCGCCATCGGCGGCCAGGCGGGCGATGATGCGGTCGGTGCGCATGTCCTGCCAGACCAGAGCGTTGTGGAGGGGGGCGCCGCTGGTGCGATCCCACATCACGGTAGTCTCGCGCTGATTGGTGATGCCGATGGCCGCCAGATTGGCGGCAGTCAGGCGCGCCGCCGCCATCGCCTCCCGGATGACCAGGCAGCTGTTCTGCCAGATCTCGAGCGGATCGTGTTCCACCCAACCGGGCTGGGGATAGTGCTGGCGATGCTCGCGCTGCGCCGAGGCGATGATGCGCCCGAGCCGGTCGAAGACGATAAACCGGGTGGAGGTTGTGCCCTGGTCGAGCGCACCGATAAAAGTGTTCATGGTTTTCCTCCCGCCGCGCTCATCGGCCCTGCGCCGCGCTAGAGCGCGTGTTGAAATAGTAGTAGATCAGTCCTGTGCAGGTCAGGGCAATGCCGACGAGTGAGGGAATGAAGGCGGTGATCAGGGTGATGATCATGAACGCGACCTGGATGATCAGCACCAGAATCAGGGTGACCGGATAGCCCCAGGCCTTGTAGTAGCGCGGCACATCGGGATATTTTTTGCGCAGGATAAAGACCGCCGCAAAGGTGGAGATGTTAAAAATCGAGGAGGTGAAGGAGAAAAAGTCAATGATGGTTTCGTAGGCATGGGCGGCGAAACCGGCGGCGAAGAGAAGGACGGTGGCCCAGACGCCCTGGGCGATGAGGGCGCGGTTGGGGGTCTTGAAGCGGGGATGGACCTCGCCGAGCCAGCGGAAAAAGAGGCCGTCACGCGCCATGGCATAGACTCCGCGCGCCTTGACCAGCACCTGCGAACTGACGCTGCCGAAGGTGTTGAGCATCACCGCCAGACTGACGAGGATGCCGCCGATCCCGCCGACGGCCGCCTCGACGGCATCGACCGCCACCCATTTGGAACCGGCAATGCTGGCGGCCGGGAGCTGAAAGAGATAGGCGGTATTGGCGGCGAGATAGATCAGCATCACGCCGGCGATGCCGAGGATGAGCGAGAGCGGCAGGTTCCTGCGCGGATTTTTAACCTCCTCGGCGACGTAGGTCGCCCCTTCCCAGCCGCTGAATGCAAAAAAGGCGTAGCGCATGGCTGCACCCATGGCGAGCAGCGAACCCCAGGTGAATTTTTCCGGCCAGAAAGGCTGGCTGAAATGGGCGCTGCTGCCGCCGCTGGCGAAACAGACCCCGATGACCATGCCGAGGGCGAGCAGTTTGAGCAGGCTGAGGATATTCTGCACCTTGCCGCCGAGAGCGACGCCGAAGCAGTTGATCAGGGTGAGAAGCCAGATAATGGCGAGGGCGATGAGGACCTCGATGCCCCGGCTGAAGGCGGCACCGGTGATAAGGCGGTAGAGGGAGTTGCCATATTCTGCGAAGACGATCGAAACCGCAGCGATCGCGCCGGTTTCGGAGACAAAAAACATCGCCCAGCCGCGCAAAAAAGCCCAGACCGGTGGGTAGGCGGCGCGGAGGAAGGCGTAGGGGCCGCCGGATTTGGGCATCATGGCCGCCATCTCGGCATAGACAAAAGCCCCGAGCAGGGTGGCGATGCCGCCGAGCAGCCAGACCCCGTAGAACATCGAGACGCTGCCGACCAGGATCATGATCGGCGCGGGGGTGCGGAAGATGCCCGAGCCGATAATGCGGCCGATGAGGATCGAGAAGGCCTCGGTCAGGCCGAGACGGCGCTCGAGGGCGCTCTTTTCGCTGAACCACTCCTCCGGAACCACTTGCCCTTTTGGCACGCTCTCCTCCTGGCCGGTGACTCACTGCCGGCGGTTTGACTTTATTACTGCGCTGTTTCTCCCCGGAGTGCGCCCCGATTTAGCCGATCTCCACCTCGAGAAAGAGTCCACGCACAGCATAGCCGCGGCTGTGCACATAGGGCAGGCTGGAGACGGTGCGGATGTACTCGTCCAGCTGGGCCTGGTCATGGCTTTCGCCGGTTTTAAAATCGACGATGAGAATCTCCCGGCGCTCATCGCTCACCAGCATGCGATCGATCCGCTCTTCCCGGCCATCGGGCGCATAGAGGGTCTGCTCGGTGAAGACGCGGTTCCAGAGCGCCCCGGAAAAATAGTCCGGATGGCTGGTGAGAAAGTGGTCCACCTTTTCAACGAGCGTGAGGATATCGGCGGCGGGCAAAAGGCTGCCATAGTCGGCCAAAGCCCGCCGGGCTGCGCCCTGACGGGCGGCGGGTGAATCGAATTTGATGAACGAGAGATAGTGGTGGACCAGATTGCCGCGGTCGACGCGGCGTTTGTTGATGTAGACGCTCTTGTAATCGAGAAAGCGTTCCTTCTCGAGGCGTGCGCGGTCGGCTCGGTACCAGGCGGTTCGATCCGGATCCAGAAATCCGTTCAGGGTTCCGGGAGTCAGGCCCTCATGGCGCGGTCCGGCGGCCGCGCTTCCCCGCCACTCCCCCCAGCGCGCTTCCGCCGCCTCTGCGCCGGGCTGCTGGAGGCGGCCCTGTGCAGCAAGCAGCTCGTGCATGGCGGTCAGGATCAGATCAGCAGCGGATATTCTATCTTCCTTTTCGGCGCCGGCCAGCAGCCCGGCCAGCCCCTCCTTGCTCTTGCCCACGATGTAGATGGCAAGATTGCTCCTGGCGCGGGTCACGGCTACATAAAAGGCATTCAGCTCCTCGATGCAATCTCTCTTCACCTCCCGTTCCACCAGACCGCCTGCGCTTGAGGCGGCGAGCACGGCTTCCTGGTTATAGGTGAGCGCATGGGCCTCGATCCGCTGGAACTGGGCATCGTACTGGACGTAGCAGTGAAGGCGGCCGCTGTCGTCACGGCGGGGAGTCATCGGCCAGAAAAGAAAGACATTGCCGAACTCGAGTCCCTTGGCCTTGTGAATGGTCAGCAGCCGGATGGCCTCGACCTCCTCCAGTCCGAGCTGCTGCCAGCCCTCGTCTTCTTCGTGCTGCTCGCAGTAGCGGATAAAGCCGGCCGGGGAGGGTTCGAACTCGCGCTGACAATGACAGAAATCAGCGATGAGCTGGAGGAAGAAAGCGATATTCTTGCTGTCATTCTCCTGGGTGAAAATCCGGGGGACGGAAAAATCCTCGAAAATGCGCTTGCAGAGCGCGAGGAGCGGGAGTCCGTCAGCGGATTTCAGGAAAAGGGCGCAGCGCTGCACAGCCGGGTTTTGCGGCAGGCGGCCGGCCAGTTTCTGCAAAAGAGGGCGCGGGGCGGGATCGGCGGCGGCATCACGATAGGCGAGCAGGATCTCTTTCAGTTCCGCCCCGCCGGCGAGAAGATAGTCGGAGCGGAAAAAGCGGAGCAGCTCTTCGAAATTGAGGCTGGCGATATAGCGCAGAAGGTATATCGCCGGTTTGATCGCGCGGTGCTCGAGGATGGAATGGGAGCTTTCGAGCACGTAATCGATCTTGTGCTCATCGAATATTTCGGCGATGGTGTGGAGGCTGGCGTTCTCGCGCGCCAGAATGGCGGTCTCTCTGGGCTGGAGCGTCCCCGCCCGCAGCCGGGGCAGGATCTCCTTCGCGACCAGTTCGGCGCAGGCGTCGCGCTGGCTGGCCAGATCGGCGGCCTCCTCGTCATCACTGTAGGTGCGGAAGGCGACCAGGACACTGCCGGGCATCTCCAGCCGTGCGGTCCGGCAGGCCTCGTAGGGCCAGTCGAGTCCGCGCGCGGTCAACCGCTGCTGCAGCGGTTCCCCTCCGAAGAAATCGTTGACAAAATCGATGATGACCGGACTGCTGCGGTAGGAGGTGTCGAGGCGGACGGGCTCGCTCTCATCGAGGCGCATCTGCATCGCCCTGAGCAGATCGCGCTCCCCCCCGCGCCAGCCGTAAATGGACTGTTTTTCATCGCCGACGACAATCACGCCCCCGTAAGGCCGCACGCCTTCGCCGCTGGTCACCTCCCGGATGAGCGGACGCAGGATATTGAACTGCAGCAGGCTGGTGTCCTGAAATTCGTCGATAAGGAGGAAACGCACCCGGCTGGTGAGAATCTCATAAAAGGCGTTGGTGACGGAATCATCCTCCACCAGCGAGAGCTCCGGATCATAGAGATACCGGTAGGTGTACCAGGCGATATCGTCATAGCCGAAGATCTGGTCGCGAAAGCGCAATTCATCGTATTTGCGGAGGAGCATGGCGGCGATCCGCTCCAGTTCGGCCTCTTCCTGGAGGAAATCGCTGTAATAGAGATAGTCAGCCAGCTCGCGCACCGCTTCACCGAGGCCAGCCTTGAGTTCGGCCGCAAGCTCCTTGTACTCCTTCTTGCGCATCAGCGATCCGCCGTTCCAGAATTTGGCATCCTTGAGGAGCTGCTTGAAATTCTGTCGCAAAAAGAGGGGATCCGCCATCCGGCTGCGCAGTTCCATCAGCCAGCTGCTGTCCGCTTCAACTTTCTCAAAGATCATCTCATAATAGCTCCCCAGCATGGCGTCGCGCGCACTGATGCCCTTTTTATCCTCCAGGAGATAGTTTTCGAACCGGTCGAGGATGGTCCCGATGAGGAGTTGATAGGCGGCAAGGTGGGCGGTTGCGATCGCGGGCTGGGGTTGATGGCTCATCTGGTCCCGGCCGATGGAGTGAAAGAGATATCTCTGGTTGAGCAGGCCGCGGATGAGCTTTTCATAATCGGTGAGAGTTCGCTTCTGCGACCTTTCGAAGAGGGTCTTGACGATCTCGAGATTATCCGGCTCGAGGGCATAGGCATAGAGCGAGGCGTAGTAGCGCGGATTCATGCGGCTGTTGATGGTGTAGCTGCTGAGCCCGATGTAGGGCGAGATGATCGATTTGAAGAGCCGGTTGACAAAGGCGTCGATCGTGCTGATCTGCACCTGGCTTTTGTTGGTGAGCATCTCTTCGCGCACCTGCAGCAGCCATTCCCGGTCGGACTCGAGCCAGGGACGGCCGAGAAGGGGTTCCAGGTTGGCGCGCAGGCCGGGCGCATCCCCGTCATTGCTGCTGAGGCTTTTCATCTGGGAGAAGATGCGGTCGCGGATTTCGGCGGTCGCCTTGCGGGTGAAGGTGATGACCAGAATTTCGTCAAAGCGGATCCCTTCGCCGCGGCAGCGTAGCAGCAGTGCGATATATTCCAGCGAGAGGCGGTAGGTCTTGCCGGTGCCGGCGCTGGCGCGTATCACTTTTTGAATCCGTGTGCTCATCACACCCATTTCACTCCGATCCGGTCCAGCAGAAGGTGCACAGTTTTTCATGGGGCAGACCGATGGCCTTGACCATATCCGGCATGGTCTGGTATTTCAGGGTCGTCAATCCCAGCCGCGCGCGGATCTTTTCCGTCATGCAGGCATACTCCTCAGAGGAGGGATCGAGGAACGGCTCCAACTCCTCGGGGAAGCGGTCATACATCTCGCTGATGGCGCGGCGGGCGGCGAGGTCCATGAGCGAGCGCGACCGGGAGAAATTGAGGTAGGGGCAGCCATAGAGAAGGGGCGGGCAGGCGACGCGCATATGCACTTCGGCCCCGCCGAAGGCGTAGAGCCGGGCGACAAAGTCGCGGAGCTGGGTGCCGCGCACGATGGAATCCTCGCAGAGGAGCATGCGCCTGGACGCGATCAAATCGCTGATCGGGATCAGTTTCATGTTGGCGATGAGGTCGCGCATCTCCTGATTCTGGGGCATGAAGCTGCGCGGCCAGGTGGGGGTATACTTGACGAAGGGGCGGCTGTAGGGAAGCCGCGCTTCCGCCGCATAGCCGATGGCGTGGGCGATGCCCGAGTCGGGGATCCCGGAGACCATATCAACCTCGACGTTGTCGGCCCGCGCCAGAGCCGCGCCGCAGCGGTAGCGGACCTGTTCGACGTTGATGCCCTCATAGCTGCTCGCCGGATAGCCGTAATAGATCCAGAGAAAAGAGCAGATCTTCATCTTGTCGCCGGGCTGCATCAGGGTCTGATAGCCGTCGCGGCTGACGAAGACGATCTCGCCCGGTCCGAGATAGGCGGC
>DAOOPF010000079.1:8090-16673 GCA_035388125.1 bacterium
GTGGGGTTGATCGCGTTGAGATTCATCTCGGTAAAATGGCCGTGCCGGCTCTTCAGTTCGCGCGCAGCGAGCTCCGCCAGATTGGTGATCGCGCCGATGGTGACGATGGCATAATTGCCGAGGTGTGAAGCGATCAGCAGCGGCTGGTCCTCGTAATCACTGATCACCCCGATGCCAAGAGTGCCCTTGAATTTGGCCAAGTCATCGGCGAATTTGGAGCGAAACTGCGCGGTCTCGATGCTGTGGATCGATTTTTTAAAGCCCTCCGGCTGAGCCACCGCCATGCCGCCACGCCGGGTGCCGAGATGGCTGTGATAGTCCGTGCCGTAAAAAAGATCGCTGACGCAGTCATTTTGTGCTACAATCCCGAAAAAGCCACCCATCGGTCGTCCTGACTCCTCTCTCCTTTGGTTGAGTACCCGGCCTGCCGCGCTCTCCGGTCACCGGGGATGATAGATCTCCATCCGGATGATATCGTCCACGTTTTTCTCTTTCCAGCTGCGTCTGCGTGCGGGCTGGTACCCCTCCGCGCAGATCTCGAGAAGAGTTTGAGCGATATCACTGCGGAATTTGGCCAGAAAATCCGCTTTGCCCAGTTTTTTAGTCGATTTATGCAATTTATCAAACCTCTGATCGAGGATGCGGTAAAAGCAGGAGCGCACCCGCTCCGTCATGGCCGGATCGTCGAGGAGATAATAAAAGAGCTCATAGAACCAGAGCTGGTCATCTTTATAATCCGTGCCGGTTTTGTAATCGATGAGAAAGGCCGACATCGGCTCGCCGTATTCGATGCGCAGGTCGGCCCGGCCGGTCAGAAGCACATCCAGCGGCAAACCGCTCTCCGCGGCGGCGAGCAGGAGCTTGGGGGTGGTCTCCCTGGCGCTGGTGAACTCTTTTTCCGGGTAGACGCGCGGATTTTCGTGGTCGAGCTGGAAGCGCGTGTGGAGCTGCTGATAGAAAAAGGCGCAGGAACTGCGGATGACCGGCAGGATGAATTCACGGAAGTAGGCGAGTCCGTGGTTCTTCGGCAGTTTGAAATAGAGATCAGCATTATCGTTGAAAAGTGAGGCGATCGCCTTTTCACCATAGCGGTCGAAGATGCGCTCGAAGGAGCTGAAGGGCAGGGCATCCTGATTGAAATGATACCAGCAGAGATCAAAGACCTCCTGAGCCACCTTGCCGAGCAGCTTGTGACTCCACTCCGTCTGCCAGCTGGCCGGCCAGGCCGGCACCTTGCCGACGGCGCGGAGGGCGTATTCGAACGAATTCGATTTCAACTGCTCCCAGGCGTAGGAGGAGAGGCGCCATTCTCCCGCCGGGAAATCGGTCGAGGCATCAAAGGGAAGGACGAAGAAATCCTCCCGGCCGCGCACAGGCAGCGGTATGGTCTGCGCGCCTGCCTCCCTGAAAAACTGCGCCCCAAAGTCCCGGTAATTGATGTCGGGATGGCTCCTGAACTGTATACAGTCCGGACAGGCCAGGAGGAGCTCCTCGACGAAGGAGCTGGGCTGGATATTCTTCTCGGTATTGTCAATGGTGAAGAGATGGAGCTCGGGTGTGGAGAGGGCAAGGCGGAAAAAGGCATATTTCTCGCGCAGGCGGACCTCTTCGCTGGTCTCGAGGCCGAGAAGGGCCCGCTGCTGTTCAGTGAGCAGCCAGGGGATGGAGCGGGTGCGGGGCAGCTGGCCCTCCACCACCTGCAGGAGCGCCAGCCGCTCGAAGGTGAGGTCCCGTGCTTCGTTGAAGGCGATGAATTCGATCTGATTCTGGCGCTCCCCGTTCCATTCGTAGCGCACGCGCTTCGACTTGATATAATCGAGGAAGAGACGGAGGATGCCGCGCACGGCGGTGGTGCGGCTTTCGCCCGGGAAGAGGGCGTGCCAATCCTCGACGATGCCCAATTCGCTGATGGCGCTGAAATCGGCGAGGCTCTGATAAAAAAGCTCGATGAGGCTGGTACAGCACCTCTCCCTCTCCGAGACGATGCGGCGAACGGGCACCCCTTCCGGATCGTCGATGAGCCGGACAAACCCGGCCGGGTCCTGAACCTGGAGCAGCTTTTCGAGCAACTGCAGCACCGGCCTGACCAGGGGCTCAAGTTCCCGCCGCTCGCGAACAGACGTATGGAAAAAGCGGCCCTGCAGGTCGAGGTAGAGATAGTCCTGCTCCTGCAGTTTGTGCAGCAGGCCGATGAGCTGCTCCCTTTTGGCGTCACGCTGCTCCGGATCATCGCTTTCAAGCAGGGGTTGAAAGAAAGCCGGGGAGTGCACCGCTTCGAGCAGGGCGGGCAGCGGCAGCAGCAGGCGGCCGGCGTGGCTTTCCCAGACCAGCTCCTCCAGCAGCGCCCCGAGCGCGGCAAAAAAGTGGTAGAGGGAGGTCTCGCTCATGGGGATAAAAGCCGGCAGACGGAATCTGGCGGGAGAGAGAAAATGGTGAAAGGCGGAGGGCTGCAGCGAGACATCCACGGCATGGGTGACCCGGCTTTGCGAGGCGGCCTCAATGAAACGGGCATAGAGTGCGAACTCGTTGCAGCACTCATGCAGGGTGATGGTGCGGGAGCCGCCACGCCCCAGGTCGGCGGCGGTGAAAGGCCGGGGTTCGATCTCCTGCTCATCCATCAGATGGGGTGGCATCTGGCAGATGAGGGTGATCTGATGCTCCCTCTCCGCAAGCAGACGCAGGATCAGTTTTTCCAGACGGGTGAGATGGAAGGGGTTGACCAGGACGATCTCGCTGAAGGAGGAGCAGAAAGAGTAGTCGAGATTCTCCTCGCGCCGGATAAAGATCCGGTCGCTGAAACCCCGCCGGCTGATCGAAGCGAAATAGTCCTCGCTGATGTGCAGCAGCTGGCGGAGGCTCTCCTCCTGCCAGGGCAGCAGCTCGGCCCCCGCAGCGGCGAGATCGCCGGGGGCTGCGCTCAAATCCAGAAGGGCCTCACCGGCCTCCTCCCGGAGGTCGAAAAACCGGTTGGCGAGTTCGATGCTCTGAAAGTACGAAGAGATGCGGAAGTGATCCCGGGCCCGGGCATCGAGGCTGGTGTAAAAGGCGAGGGTCCGCTTCTCCTCCTTGAGCAACGGAGAGGGGGCGATGAAGAGCAGCTCCTTGAACTCTTCCAGCGTCAGCAGGCGCAGGCCGGTCAGCTCCCAGCCTGTCTGGAGCAGGCGTCCGGCCGCATTGCGACCCGCCTCGCCCGGGAAGAGCAGCAGGGCCTCACGGCCGCTCCACTCCTCCGGGGCAAGCAGGGGTTCATCAAAGCGGATATAGCGGAAACGGAGCGGACGCATGCGGATGGGACCTCTTTATGGGCGAACAGGACGGGGTCAATTTACGCACATAAAAGAAACGACGCAATAAAAAAACGTCTTTACATAGTCAATGAAAACCATTACTTTATGTTTGGCAAAGGAGGAATGCCCATGCCCTACCCCCGACTTGAACCCGAGCGAATTCGTGTCTTTCCCCTGGCGGAGCGGATGAGTAAAACCGCCATCCGGGAGGCCGCCGTGGATCCGGAGCAGGAGCCGCCGGCCGCCCCTGAGGTCGCCGGCCTGGCCCGCGAGACCGCCGGGCGCCTGCTAGCGGCGCGCGCTCACGGCGCCAGCGTGATAATGGCCTTCGGGGCCCATCTGATCAAGAACGGCGCCGCTCCGCTGGTGATCCGGATGATGGAGAGGGGCTGGATAACCCATCTCGCCACCAACGGCGCCGGCGCCATCCATGACTGGGAATTCGCCTACCAGGGCCGTTCGGAGGAGGATGTCCGCGCCAATGTCGCCCAGGGCCGTTTCGGCACCTGGGACGAGACCGGCCGCTGGCTCAATCTGGCGGTGCAGGTCAATGCCCTGCGCGGCATGGGCTATGGCGAGGCGGTGGGTGCGATGATTGCGGAAGATGGACTCCTTCTTCCCGAAATCGCCGCTCTCGAAAAGGAACTCCAGCAGAATCTGCGCGAAAGCCACCCTCTCGCCCCCGCCCGGGCCGAACTGCTCACGACGATGCGCACTGCCGGCCTGCAGGGCGGCTTGATCGCCATCAGCCATCCGCACAAGGCATACTCCCTCTTCGGGGAGGCCTTCCGTCTCCGGCTGCCCATCACCGTGCACTGCGGCATCGGTTATGACATCGTCTACAACCACCCCCTGGCCAATGGAGCCGCCCTGGGCCGCGCCAGCCACCAGGACTTTCAGATCTTTTCCCACTCCGTCGCCGGAATGGAGAACGGCCTCTTCCTCTCCATCGGCTCGGCGATCATGGCCCCGCAGATCTTTGAAAAGGCCCTCTCCGCGGTCAACAACCTGCGTCTGCAGGAACGCCGCCCCATCCTCACCGGGCACCTGATGGTGATCAACGATCTGCAGGAGAGCGGCTGGGACTGGTCACAGGGGGAGCCCCCCAAGAGCTCGCCCGACTATTACCTGCGCTTCCTCAAATCCTTTCACCGCATGGGCGGAAGCGTGCGCTACATTGCCGCCGACAACCGGCTGCTGCTCCACCATCTCTATGCCGCTCTGAAAGAGTGTCATCCGCTGCCTGGAACACAGGGGGCCCATCGATGACGGTCCCTCCGCTCACCTCTGGGAAGGAGAATTCTATGGCAAAAGCAGAACCTCTGGCCGTCGTCGCCGGAGATGCCCTGATCGACTGGTTTGAGACCAGCATTGCAGGCGGGCGGCCGCGCCTGGAGGCAGGCGCCGGCGAACTGAACTGGGAAAGCCGGCCCCGGCTGGAGCAGTGGGCCCTGCCGGGTGGAGTCCTGCTGGTAGCCGACTTTCTGCGCGCGGCGGGCACCCGCCGCGTCGCGAGCCCGGCCGTGCGCGGTTTGAGACAGGTCCCCAGCAGCAGAATCATCCACTCCTTTGCCGATGTCGAGCTATTTCCGCTTGGCAATAGTGACAAGGAGCGGGATCAAAAAAGCTTCCGCGTCAAGGCCTTCAACGGCTACTGCGGCCCGAGGCGGGGCGTACCCGCGCTGCTGCCCATCCGGGGAGATGAGGCCGGGGCTGACCTGGTTGTCCTGGATGACAGCAACAATGGCTTCAGGAACCGGCCTGAGGCCTGGCCGCTCGCCATCATAAAAAAGAGAGCAGCGACGGTCATACTCAAAACCTGTTCCCCCTTTGCAGAGGGGCTGCTCTGGGACCATCTCATGGCCCATTTCACCAGCCGGCTGATCACAATCGTCCAGGTGGATGATCTGAGACTGGAGGGGGTGCACATCTCCCGGCGTCTCTCGTGGGAACGTACGGTCAAAGACCTGATGTGGCAGTATCAGAACCATCCCTCTTTCCACGTCCTCAGGCGGAGCGCCTTTCTCATCGTCCGCTTTGGCGTGGAAGGTGCTGTACTGCTCTGCAACCGCGAGACGGAACCGAGGGGGTTCCTTTTTTACGATCCCGGCATCGGCGAGGAGAGTTTCAGGCAGCTTTACAAGGGCGTCATGCCGGGCATGGGCAGCGCTTTCACCGCCGCACTGGCCGCTTGCGTTGTCAAGGGTGATGAGCAGGAGATTCGCACGGGCATCTACAACGGCTTTTTTTGCGCCCGCGAGATCTGGAAAAGAGGATTCGGACCCGATGAACGCCATTTCGCCTATCCCCTTGGCGTCTTCTCCCCCTCCCCCCGCAAAAAGACCGCTATCGAAGAGGTGCAGATTCCCGGTCATCTCTGCCGCGAAGAGTCCGAAGCGGAGCCATGGTCTCTACTCCATGATCTGGCCACCATGGGGCTTGAACAGGCGGCGCGTTTTTATGTGGAACATGGCTGGGATACCGCCCTGGCCAGGGTGCCCGCGGCGAAGTACAGGGACCTCTACACCATCGACCGCTCAGAGATTGAGAGCTATCGCAGCATCCACAATCTCATCCATGAATATCTGAATTCGGAGAAAAAGAGCAAACCGCTGGCTGTGGCCGTATTCGGTGCTCCCGGCTCAGGCAAGTCCTTCGGCATCGGCGAAATTGCGGAGAGCATCGCGCCAGGCAAAATCCAGAAGATAGAGTTCAATCTCTCCCAGTTCACCACGGTGCAGGATCTGATCTCCGCCTTTCACAAAATCAGGGATATCGCCCTGAGCGGGAAAATCCCCCTGGTCTTCTTCGACGAATTCGACTCCACATTCGGGGGAGCCAACGGCTGGCTCAAGTTCTTCCTCAGCCCTATCCAGGACGGCTCCTTCCGGGAGGGCGAGACGGTGCATCCTCTCGGCAAGGCCGTCTTCGTCTTTGCCGGGGGCATCCATCACACCTTCGCCGACTTTGCCAGACTCAAATCCGCACAGGAAAAGGGGAGCGAGGGCGGTCACTGCGAAACCTACAGCGCCGAGGACAAGTTGGCCAAGCTGCCCGATTTCATCAGCCGGCTGCGTGGCTTTATTGACATCAAGGGTCCCAATCCGGCTGGAGAGCAGGATCCATATTATATAATCCGCCGGGCGCTGCTCTGGCGTTTCCTCATCACCAGCAACGCCAGACATCTGCTCGGTCCGGATAAAAAGCTCGCCATCGACCGCGGCGTCCTGCGCGCCCTGCTCAGGGTACCCTGTTACAAGCACGGCGTCCGCTCCATGCTCGCCATCCTCGATATGAGCATGCTGGCTAACCGCAGATCCTTCGAACCGGCCGCCCTGCCCTCCGGCACGCAGCTGAATCTGCACGTGGACGCTGATGCCTTTTACGATCTTGTGCTGCAGGAGACCCTGCTCAGCAGCCAGATCGAAAAGATCGCCATGGCGATCCATGAACGCTATCGCGCTGATCAGGCGGGACGCAAGCCCGCTTCGGATCCGGCCATGCAGCCCTGGAAAGAGCTGCCCGGAGACCTGATCAAGTCTAATCTCGACGCCGCCGCCGACATCCCGATCAAGCTGGAGGAGATCGGCTATACTTTCGTGCCGGCGCGAGGACGCATCACTCCGCTCACCTTCAGCGAATCCGAACTGGAGCGGCTCGCCCGGATGGAACACGAGCGCTGGAACCGGGAGAGGAGCGCGGCCGGATGGACCATGGGCGAGCGCGACCACGCCAGCAGGACCACCCCCTTCCTGGTGCCCTGGGAGCAGCTGCCCGAGGATGTCAAGGAGTGGGACCGCGAGGCGGTCAGGGCCATTCCACTGGCCCTCGCCGATGCCGGGTTCAGGATCGAAGCGAAAAGATAGCCGGGAGAGTGTAATGCGCCGACTGGGTCTCTACTGGAAACCTGTGATGGTCACCCTGGTTTTTCTCCTCGGTTTTGCCGCCTTTTTGCACAGCGGCATGATCATCGGGGAGCCCTCCGAACGGGTGCTCAAATCCCTCTACTATGCCCTCGCGCTCTTTTTTCTCGGCGGCATGGATATCGGCCTGCCTGGCGCTCCCTCTACCCCGGTCACGATTCTGCTTTGGATCCTCTACTTTGTCGCGCCGGTATTCACGGCGGGTTTCGTCTACGACTTTATACAGAAAAAACTCCTTGGCCGCATCCCCCGCGGGCTCAAGGGGCATACGATCCTCTGCGGGCTGGGACGCAACGGCCACCTGATCTTTGAATTGATCAGGGAGACCTTTCCCAGGGGGCACAAACTGGTTGTCATCGAAAAAAGCGAAACCAATCCCTATCTCGCCGCCGTCCGCAAGGATCCGCATGCCTGGCTCATCCAGAATGATTTTTCTCGCCTTCCGGTGCTGGAAGCCGCGCGCATTAAAAGAGCCCAACGGATCATCTTTTCCACCAATCTGGATCTGGATAATCTCAACGCCCTGATGGAGTTAAAGTCGCATGGACCCGCGATCCCTGGTCAATCCGTCCACTGCCACCTCGGCGATCTGGAGATGCTGGACAATTTGCAGCAGACCCTCTTCCGGGAAGAGGCCTACAAAAAGGTCCATGTCTTCAACGGCTACCAGTGCGCGACCAGACAGCTATACCAGATGCTGAAAACCGGAGCCTTCCTTGGCACGGAGGGGACCGTGTTCATACTCTTCGGTTACGGCCGCTTTGCGCATATGCTCTTCTCACACATCTGCGCTGATCCCAACAGGGGCGTGGCTGATGAGATCATCATCGTCACGCAAAAAATGGCGTCCGGATATGACCTCGAACGGATGCCGCCCGGCAGCGTCCGTGAGGGAATGGCGGCGCCGTGCCGGATCCACCCCCCCCTCTTCATGGACATGCACCATCCTGCGGCCTGGGCGCAGGTGGATCAAATGCTGGAGGGTAATACCCGGCCCGTTCTCGCTTTCCTCTGCCGCGACAATGACGTCGCCAACCTTGACCTCGCCATCTCGATCAAGCTGAAAGGGCCCGAAAGCCTCAAAAAGGCCACCTTCATTTGCCGGATGTACGCCGAGACGGTCGGGGAGCTGAATGACATGCTCGATCATCGCCTCACACCCAACCAGACGCGGGACGTCATCCTGTTCCCGCTGCAGGCTGAGCTGAAAAGAGCCTTTGCCACGGAAATTTTTGGGGGGATGCCATGAAGAGAGAAAACGCCATACCCTTCCGTCTCCGCATCGGCGTGACCGGCCACCGGGAACTCGCAGATCCGGATGCTATCGCGCGCAAGGTGGAGGAGTTCATCGAAAAAGAGCTGCCCGATCTCTT
>DAOOPF010000080.1:0-16193 GCA_035388125.1 bacterium
GCATCGAGGTTAGCGCGCCGGATGGGAACTATGCAGCGATCGTGTCCCGCGGCGAGAGTGACGGCTCATATCTGCTGGCGGACCTGCCCGCCGGCCGATACGCCGTCTGTCTGCCCGCCGGAGAAACCTGCCGTCCGGTGTGTGTTCCGGACGTCGAGGTGCCCGCTCTCTGCGATATCGACGCCGAGCATCTGGCGCGCGGCCAGCGCCTGGTGGAAAAATCAGGGCGCAAAAAGCCGGAAGGATATTCAAAGAACGAAACCGATTATGAGAATATGGTCAAGCGGGAGGACCTGGACGCTGTGATCATCGCCACACCATGGGTCTGGCACACGCCGATAGCCGTTGCCACCATGCGAGCCGGTAAGTACTGCGCTCCGGAGGTCTGGGGCGCAGCCTCCATCGATGAGGTATGGCAGCTGGTCAGGGCTTCGGAAGAGACCGGCATGCCCTGCATGATGCTCGAAAACCACTGCTATGACCGCGACAGCATGGCCATTCTCAATATGGTCCGGCAGGGATTATTCGGCGAACTGCTGCACTGTCAGTGCGGATATCAGCACGACATCCGCAATGTCAATTTTGGACCGGAGGGTGATCTGACCTGGTGGGGCGAGCAGGCCCTCAAACGCAATGGCGACCTCTATCCCACCCACGGCATCGGGCCGATCGCCAACTGCCTGGACATTGACCGCGGCAACCGTTTTGTGACCCTCACTTCCACGGCATCCAAATCCCGCGGCATGAAGGAGTATATCCGCACCAAATTCGGCGCGAACCACCCCAACGCCAACCGTGAATATGCGCTCGGCGATATCGTCACCACGGTCATCAAGTGCGCGCAGGGCGAGTCGGTGGTCATCACCTATGACACCAATTCACCCCGTCCTTACTCCAATTCCTATCGCGTCCAGGGGACCAAAGGCCTGTGGATGGAGGACAACAACTCGATCTATCTGCAGGGGACCAGCCCTGAAGACACCTGGGAATCGTTTGCCCCGTACCAAAGCCGTTACGAACATCCGCTGTGGAAAAAATACCTGCTCGAGGACCCGCATGAAGAGCGCGGCAGCGCGGCCTGGCTCAAAACCCGCGCGTTTCTTGAATGCGCGAAGCGCAGGATTCCCACGCCGATCGATGTCTATGACACCGCTTCATGGATTGTGATTTCGCCCTTGAGTGAGCAATCCATCGCCCAGGGCGGTGAGCCGGTTGAATTCCCGGATTTTACCATGGGGCGCTGGATGAACCGCAAGCCCATTTTCGGGCTGACCGATGAATACTAGAGCGCTGTTTTACCCGGGTAATCTGATCCGGCTGATTCTTGCCGGCCTGCTGGGGGTGCTGATCGCGGAGGGAGAGGCTGCCGGGCAGGCGGGGGATTCGCTCCGTCTGGTCTTTCATATGCAGCAGGAGCAGGCCATCTACGACCAGAGCTCCTATGGCGAACCGCCCCAGATTGCGGTCTGGCTGGAGGATTCCGCCACTGGCAAGGTGCGGACGCTGTTTGTGACCAGGAGAACCGCCAGGGGGAAATACATCGGCAAGGTTGAATGCCCGGTGTCGCTTCCGATCTGGATCGGCGCCTTCCGCAGGGAGACCGGACGAAATGATTTTCCCACACCGATGCAGCCCTTTTTCGATGCCGTCACCGGGGCGACGCCAAAGACAAAAGATATTACCGTCACCGCATCTGTTGAGGCCGGCAGGAGTTTCAACTATTTTATCGAAATGAATGTCGCCGGCGACTATAACCGGGCGTTCCCCAAACTCAGCGCGAGCAAGCGCCCGGACAACCATGGCAACGGCCAGCCTTCGCTGCTTTTTAAAGGGACCATCAAAAGCACGGCCGGCGCCACTTCAAAACCCGTATGCGCCGGCCGCAGTCATCACTACTATTTTGTCACCGAGGCCGACCCCGACCTTGCCGGAATCGACTCAGCCCTGCAGGTTTTCAGGGTAGTCTCGGTGGAGTGTACTTCAATTCCTTGACCTCAATTGTTATCTTCGATCGCCATTAAAAAAATCGCTACCAGCGCCGCAACCATGCCGGTGAGGATGACGGGATGGGGAACGACGCGATAAAGCGTGAGCGAGAGGATGATGGTGATAACCGGCGCGACCGCATTGGTCAGCGGGCTGACGATGAGGGCCTTGCCGTGACGGAAGGCATAGACCAGGGTGAGCGCACCGATGGCATTGAGGATCTGGATGATGGCGGCCAGCCCCGGTCCCCTGAAACCCCAGTTGATCGGCTGACTGAAATCGGTCATCAGCAGGGCGAAGGGGATGAGCAGCAGGCCGGTGACGGTCATGTAAAAGAAGATGCTCTCGGCCTTCATGGTCTCATTGGCGAATTTGATGACATAAGCCTGGATGCCCCAGGCGAGAAAGACCAGCAGGGCCAGGATGATCCAGAGTCCGCCGCTGACGGCGCTGTTGGGCGGCTGATAGGAGAGCAGGGGCATGGCCAGCATGGCCAGAATGATGCCCGCCCAGCCGCGTTTGCTCGCCCGCTCTTTCAGCAGCACATAGGACATCAGAATGGTGATGACCGGGGAGAGCGAGATGAAGGGGAAAACGAGGTACGCCGGTCCACTGCGCAAGGCCTGAAAGAGGATCAGCTGTCCGCCCGCACCGAGGAATCCTGCGGCGGAACCGAGCAGGATGGCACGGCGGTCGAATTCGACCTTCCATTTGATATTGTTCAGGGCGACCAGCACGGGCACGAGCATGGTCAGGGCCCAGACTACATAGCCCAGTGTGGCCGGGAAACCGGCTTTTTCCGGGATTTCGATCAGTGCACCCCAAAGCCCCCAGAAAAGCGTCGTGATGAGGGCGTATACCAGCCAAAGTCTGTTCTTCAATTCATCTCTCCTTTTTTTATCATCTTTTACAGCCATTGGATTATTAAAATCAGTTCAGGCCCGCGGCCTGATCGTAGACGGTTAACACTGCCGCTATTTTATCCCGGATCATGTCGCCGGGGCTGTTCTGGATCCGTCCATCACGGATGGCCTGGTACTGGCAGGGCAGATACTGACTGATCAGGGTCAGTGGCAGAGGCTTTTCCTCCAGATTGGCGACGAGCCGCGCTGCAGCCTCCTCAACCGCGGGATAGGGCCAGTAATAGCGGATACGGTCGCTGTAGCTGAAATGGCGGGCGAAGCGGATCTCCTCTTCTGTGCCGTGGTAGTGCTTATGCCAGAATTGCGGATCGCGGCTCATCTCGCGATCGAGGATTTCGACCAGGTGCGACAGCCGGAGCTGCGGCCGCCCGCCAAGCCAGATCGACTCCATCTCCGCCAGGGCAAAGAGCGCCTCACGCAGAGCAAAGGTCAGCCACGGACCGACCTTGAGAATGGCGAAGTGGTCCTCGACCAGCTGGCGCAAGGCGGCAGCCGATTGATAGTCGGTCGAGTGGGCTTCATAGACCAGCCCGGGCGTGGTCTCGATGTAGCGGCTCAATGGCCGGGCCGCATCGCGCTCATACGCCACGACGGAGTTATGGCTGAACTCCACTCCGGGCTGCACGACCACCGCAATCACTCTTTCCCACGCCTGGTCCAGACCGCGCCGGAGAAAAGCCGCACGGGTCAGCGCGATGCACTCCTCCACCGCCGCGACGGCTGTGGGCGGGATAACTCCCAGCTCATGCTGTGCCCCGCCCGGGATGGGCACATCCGAGCCGATCACATAGAGGGGGCGGACGGCGCTTGCCGCACCGGCGCGCTCGGCGGTCTGGCAGAATTCGGCCGTACGTTCTGCGATCAGTTCGGGCGGCAGCACCGGCGAGGGGTCGCCGCCGCAGACATAGGTCGCATCGAGGTGGATCTTGGCGTAGCCGGCCCTGACATAGGCGTCGATCTGGGCATGGGCCTTGGCGAGGGCTTGCGTGGCGGGTTCCCGCTGCCAGACATTGGGGCCGAGATGGTCCCCGCCCAGGATGACCCGCTCCACCGGAAAGTGCAGGCGTCCGGCGATCTCGTGCACATACCGGCAAAAGTCCGCTGGTGTCATGCCGGTGTAGCCGCCGAATTGGTCAACCTGGTTGGAGGTGGATTCGATCAGCAGGGGGGAATCATGCCCGAGCGCCTGCACCATCGCGGCCTCGAGCACGCGCGGGTGGCTGGAACAGACCGAACAGATCCCGCCGCCAGCGCCGCCGCGGTGGCGAACCAGCAGCTCCTGTAACAGTTCAGCGCCCATCGATGATGCGCCTCAGCTTGGACCAGACTTCCGCCGGCTGTTTGAAAGCCTCGGTGCCGCCGATCTCCGTCACCGCCAGAGCGCCGCAGGCGTTCCCCAGCTGCATCGCCTCCTGCCAGCTTTGACCCCGCAGATGGGCGTGGAGGAAGCCGGCGTTGAAGCTGTCGCCGGCGCCGGTGGTCTCCACGGCATCGACATGGAAAGCGGGGGCCGACCACTCTTCATCGCCCACACAGACGGTCGCCCCTTCCGAACCGCGCTTGACGACGAGTATCCTGACCATCTTGCGCAATTTGGCGATCGCCTCATCGACATCAGCAGCGCGGGCGATGCGGATGGCTTCGTCCTCGTTGGGGAAAAAGATGTCGGTATGGGGCAGCGCCTGCATGAGATCGTCGCCCCACTGTTCATCCGGATCCCAGTTGGTGTCCATGGAGGTGGTCAATCCCAGCTTGTGGGCCTGCGCGAATATCCGGCCCATATCGGGGCGGATGCCGGTTTGCAGGAAAAAGCAGCCGAGATGGAGATGGCGCGCCTGTCTGATATACTCCCAGTTCAGATCCGCGCTGGTAAGATGACGCATGGCGCCCATATAGGTGAGGAGGGCTTTTTTCGGCGGATTGGCCAGGACGATGGTGGCCCCGGTTTTCAGATCGCTCTGCGACTGAATGCCGCGCGTATCGACTCCGCCAGCCGTGAGTTGACTGATCATGTAGTGTCCGAACGCGTCCATGCCGGCCTTGCCGACAAAGCCGACCTCCGTTCCGAGCGCGGCCAGATTATGCGCCGTGATGGCCGAGGAGCTGCCCATGGTGAAGCGCATATCGCCGGCCAGTTTTTCCTTTTCATATTCAGGCATGGGAATGTCGCGGAGAACGAGATCGATGTTGAGCTCACCGATCACCACAACTTCCAGTTTGTGTTTTTTCAATGATACCTCCATTGCTGCTTGGCCAAGCATGGCAGCCGGACTATTCCGTTATGACAGTACATGGTATCGAGCGTGAAGCAAGCCATCCATTGACGGCGCGGCGTTCAGTTACATGATGATAATGAATTTGCCCTGTGTCTTGCCGATGGGCGACTCCAGATAATAGAAGTAGAGTCCGGCCGAGACCAGCTGCTGGTCTTCGTTTTTCAAATCCCAAATGGCGATGCTCGGGGCGATCGCTGTTCCGGCGTTGTGATGCAGCGTGCGCACTTTTTCACCGGCGGAGTTGAAAATGTGGATTGTGGCTTCGCCCGGCAGATAGGTGAACTGCAGCTGCTTGTCGGCGCCGACCTCCCAGCCGGAGGCGACAACATAAGGATTAGGCACTACCTTGACTCCGGCGAGCGCTGATTTGGCGACCGGAGCATGCGGTACAACATTAATGGTATTGGAGCCAGTCCTGGGTTCGGAGGCCGCGGTATTTTCCAGCGGGCCGGTGATGGCGTTGCCGGTATCATAGGCGGCGACATAGTAGCGGTAGTTGAGGCCGTTGATCAACTGGTCGTCAATGTAAACATGCACGGTGTCTCCGCGCTTGAAATAGCTGAGGGTGTCGGTGTCGAGCACCCGGTAGGGCGGCAGGTCGGTTTCGCTGCCGAGATCGAACCAGGCAAACTCGGGCAGGGTGCGGTAGTTGCCTTTGATGCCATCGATACGGTCAAAGCGGGCGAGCGGAATATATTTTATCGTGCCCGAGAAATCGGTATAGGTTTCTGTCCCCCAGGTGACGCCGTCATCGGTGGAACGGTAAATCTTGTAGCCCTCAAATTCGGGATCGCGCTCACTTTCCGTGCTCCAGAGAATGGTATTGCGGCCGTTGCCCGGGATGATTTCCATGCGCGGCGGCTCGGGGGCTTTGACTACCTGCCAATTGGATTGATAAAGCGTGAGGGCGTTGTTGGCGTTTTTGATCAGCTGGGATTTGGACATGCCGAAAACAGTGGCGAAGACGAGAGTGTCGGTCTGCCCGGGAGCCAGGTCGAAGGGTTCTGAGCCCATCAGCTGCAGGCCGTCGGCACCGAGACCGAGATAGTAACCGGGCCCGCCGTCAAGATTATCGGGGACGCCGTTGTGGTCGAAATCGTCATCGATGCCGTCCTTGTTGCTGTCATCGGGATCGCCGGTGTTGGCGAGGTTGTAGCGGTAATAAAGCTCCTTGCCCGCGCCGTTGCCGCTGGGGGTTGTGGCCTCCATCCAGAAGTGGAACGCATCATAGGTGGCTACTTTTTTCGAAGCACCGGGCATGCGCAGGGCCATTGTACCGCCCCAGGCGATCTGGTTGGCGGCGAGTCCTCCACCCTCCGGGTTGTCCTCGTAACCATTGTCGTCGGTGCCGTAGGCGAACTGGAGCCTGGGGTCGTAATAGTGGCGGTCTGCATCGCCTGTGCTCGTCGGCGAGAAAGCCAGGGGCAGAAAGCTGAAATCGGAGTGGAGGCCGACGCGCATCTGGCTGATCGGGGCGGTGCCGAGGTTGCGCACGACAAGGATCCAGAAGATAAAGTCCTGATAGAGTTCGCCGGTCCAGGCAAGCCCGCGCATCTCGACATGGGTTTTAAGCCAGCGGCGTTCGTTGTCGCCGAGATCGGTGCCTTGCCAGCCGTACATCACCGCATAGGTCTCCTGATCAGCAATGCGTTCGCCGTTGGGGCCCGCACCAGGCCAACCTTCGCTGCCCACCTTGAGTGAATCAGAGGTGCCGGGGATGAAGACCGGCCAGCCGCGATTGGCTCCGCTTGTGGGCCAGGTGGAGGGATCCGTGCTCAAAGGCGCCTTGTCGCTGCCGACGACCTCGGGATAGGGGGCGTAGTGTTCTTCATCCCAGAAAGCGGCCGGTCCCTCATCCATGGAGCCGTCCAGATATTCCAGGTTTTCCGAGTTGCCGCCGCCGACAGCTCCGGGGTCCTGACTGGCGGGCGCGCCGATGACAAAGCCGAGGGCAGTGCCGTAGTTGATACCGCTGCCGTTGGGGTACTCGAAGGATGGACGCCGCGCCAGGGGGATATTTTGCTCGTTGCCGTCGCAGAGCAGCCCGGTGTTATTGAACTGGGTTCGCACCCGGTTGATATTCATGGTATTCCAGCGTTGATACAGCATGGGATCGGTCTGGGCGCTGAGGGTAAAGACAACCAGCAGGACGCCCAGGCAGGCAAGTAGAGATCTGTTTTTCATCATATTCCGGCTCATTTAATTAGGCAACTTGACTGGATTGGCGACAACCGCTTCGATGCCACTGCTGGCAAGCGGTACCTCGGAGAGGATTGTCATGGTCTGTGTGTCCAAAATCACCAGCGATGTGGCGAGGGTTACATAGAGCACATCCTCGGTCGGCAGTACGCTCACCGATTTTGGGGCTGTGGTGAAACTGATCGAGCCAAGAGCGGCATGGCTGACAGCGTCGAATTTGAACAGACTTTTGCCGGCGATGACAAAATGGTGCTGGCTGGTGAAGGCGATATCCAGAGGCTCGCTGCCGGAAGCGAAAGTATAGATCGTCTCCGGGGGCGCACCTGCTGCATCCGTCCGTTTTACCTTGAGTCCCTTGGCGTCGCAGATATAGAGCGAGCCGCTGTGCCGGTCGGTCCGGATTTCGCCCAGCAAAAGCCGGTCGACCACGGCGCTGAGGGTCTTGATGACTGTGCCGCTGGTGGTGTTGAGGATGACCAGGTCGCGTTTCACCTGATCCAGGGTGAAGAGCGCTGCACCGTCTGTGGAGAGCGCCAGCTTGCCCGGGAAGAAGTTGAGATTGAATTGGGCTTCCCGGGTCAGATTCTGCAGCTCGATCTTGCTCACTGCTTTGCCATTGACGCTGACGGCGTAGAGATAGCCGTCGGCGGCCTCGACCTGCGAGGGATTGGCGGCGACCGGCAGGGTTTTCTCGATGGCGAGTGTGCCGGTGTTGACAAAAGCGATCTCGTTCCTGCCGGTGTTGGCCACAGCCACGAAACGGCCGTCGGGCGTCACCACGGCGTCTTCGGGCGCCGAAAAGCCGACGGCGGTGCCGGTCAGGCTGTCAAGAGCGGTGAAACAGCGCAGCGATCCCTCCTTGCGGTCACGCAGATAGACGGAATTGAATCCGCCGATCGAATAGTCGCCCGCGGAAAAGAACCAGGTCGAGGCGACAATGATCGTATCGGAATAGGCCCCCTGACCGGCGATCTCCAGTGTGTTCATTTTGGTGTCGCGGAGGCCGCCCCGGAGTTCGGCGCTGTAAACCGTAGCCTTTTCAAGCGGCGTGGCGGGCTTGAAAAGAACTGTTGAGTCCACTTGCGTCAACTCTCCCGGCAAGAGAGAGCCGGCAGGGTTCATGAGGCGCACACGGTCAGTGAAGGAGGCCAGATTCATCGGCTCGGTAAAGTCAAAACGCAGGGCGGCCTCCTGCGGCACGGCCATTGTGCCCGGAGCGGGATAGACCGATTTCGTCCGCGGCCGTGTGATCTCGACCGGGGCAACTGGCTCACGATTCGGGCAGCCCGAGAGGATCAGTGTCAGGGCCGCCGGCGTCAACAAGGCCCAAAAGGAATGTCTTTTCATCTTTTTTTCTCGTTTATGATATCGTTAAAAATTCACGGCCAGAGAAAACTGGTGGATGCTGGAGAATTGGCCGAAATCGGTAAAGGCATAGTCGAAATAAACCTGGCCGAGAAAATTGGCCGGTACAGCCAGTCCCACACCGGCGGAGAAAGTGGCTTCGTCATAGTTGATGCGATAGCCACCCCGCAGCGAGAGGAGCTTTTTCAGGGTCACGGCCGTGCCCAAATTATGCCGGGTCTCGTAATCGCGGGCATCGTTGATGGCATAGCTGCCCGACCAGACCAGCTCTTCCCCGCGGTAAAAATCGGTCGCCACGCCAAGCCGGAAGACCATGGGCAGGTCCCACTGTTTGGTCTCGAGCACAGCCGGAACCTGCTTGTTGGTAGGACTGCCGGAGACAACATGGGTGATGAGCAGATCGTTGCCGTCGAACTGCATGGCGCCGCCGAAATTGGAGAGAGCGATGCCGATCTTCATGTCGTTGAAAAAGGAGGTCTCAAAGACACTGCCGACGTCAAAGGCGAAAGCGCTTGCCGAGGCGGAGGCCAGCTGCTCGCGGACGTATTTCAGCTTGATGCCCACCGAGAAACGGTCGGTGAGGTTGCGGGCCAGTGCGCCACCGATGGCCAGGTCGCTGGCGCTGACCACGCGTCCGGTGCCGTCCTGCTTGAGGAGGGTGGTCTCCTCCATGTCGCCGGAGCCGAAATAGGTGAGATCCACACCGGCGGTGAAGCCGGCGAGGGGCAGCGCAACGGCGACATAGGTAAAGCCGGTCTCGACCAGCCACTGGCTGTGGGCGAAGAGGGCACTGGCTTTCGGCACCCGGCTGATGGCCCCAGGATTGGACCAGAGGGTCGAGGCGTCCTGGGCGAGGCACAGGTTGGACTCGCCGCTGCCCACATAGGCAGCGCCCATGGCGACCTTGAGGAAGTTGGCGGCTGAAGTGCCGTTATAGTTGACGCCTTGCCCCCGGGCGGCTGCGGCGGACAGTAAAAGTGTGCCGGCGGCCAGGGCGATCAGGGCTGCTTTCAGAACGGATTTCTTCATGCATCCTCTCCTTCAGAGAGTTTTAATAATTAAAGGTCAGGCCGACCTGAAAGCGTCGTCCTGGACCCCACATGGCCGGATTGTTGGTATAGTCATACGAGGTGGCATCATTGGTATCCACGCCCGGCTGGCCGGAGTCGGCATAAACCCACCAGACATTCTTGCGATTGAGCAGATTGCTGACCTGGGCGTAAAGCCGCGTGGTCATCTTGAAGAAAGTCTTCTCCTTGAACACCATCGCATCGAGCGAATTGATGGTCGGAGAGCGTTCGGCATTGGGTTGCAGGACGTTGAAGGTATAGGGAAAGCCGCTGCTGATGCCGCCCATCAAAGAAAAGCCCCACTGTGAAGGAAAGGCCATGGTCGCGCCGAAAGAGAGCACATGACTCTGGTCCCAGTCCGCCGGGAAAGTACGGGCCAGGTCCTGCGGCTGCGAAAAGAGCAGCGAACTGCTGACCAGGGCCTGCGAGAAGGTGTAGTTCAGAAAGCCGGTGAAATTGTCGCTCATGCGCCGGGTCAGGGAGAATTCCACCCCCTTTACGGTGGCGAAATTGATGTTGTCAAAGATCGGATAGCGCTGGGCCTTGACCACGTCGCCGGAGCGCAGGTATCCTTCGGCGATGACGATGCCGATCAGATTGGAAGTCTTGCGATAGAATCCGGTGATATCGGCTGAAAGTTTGGGTGCCAGCTGCATCTGCACGCCGAACTCATAGTTGACGGTTTTCTCCTCCTGAATGTCGCCCTTGGCGATAGCGCCCTGGACGGAGTTGACATTCGGGGCCGGGTACATCGAGTACTGCCGGTTGGCGCCCTGAAAGGCTTTGTAAAAGTCGGGATACTGGTAATAATGGCCATAGCCGAAGCGGAAGGCCGCGGCGTCGGAGATCGGATAGCTGATGCCGAAACGCGGGCTGATGTAATGGCGCGCCTTGACTTTTCCGATCGTGCCATCGGGCGATTCGATGTCCTCGACAAATTCACGGTTGGGCATGATGTAATCGAAGCGCAGGCCGAGGTTGATGACCATACCGATGTCGTCAAACTCCATCTTGTCGTTGAGATAGGCATAGCTCTTGACGGGCTCGAAATAGTAATCCTCGTAAGCATCGTTGCCGTTGGGATTTTTGCGCTGGAGCATGGTCTTCATTTTGGAGTAGGAGAGGCCGCTGGTGATGTAGTGCTGCTTGGAAACCTGGCTGGAGAAGGTTCCGACCGCTTCGATCTTGTCGAAATAGCTGTCGAAATAGACATAGTTCTCGCCTGCAACGGAGAATTCGGCGGTGAGGATTTCAGGCCGAATCTCATAGAGACTCATATCCGAGAAGACGCGGGAGCGATAGTCGCGGCGATATTTTGAGATTGAGAGGTCGGCGAAGGTGTTCTGCGAAAAAACATGTGTCAGCTTGCTGTAGAGCAGATAATCATTCAGCGTCACACGCGGCGTGCCGTAAGGATTGTATTTGAAGAAATGGTCATAGACGCCCTGTTTGGTTTCGGCGGCATAGTAGCCGACGCGGAATTTCAGCGGCTTGCTCACCTGCCAGATCGCCTTGCCAAAGACCATACGGGTGTCCCGGAAGACCATGGGTACTTTTTCCGCGGTGCCGCTCTTGTCCGTTCCGCGCGAATCGACCCAGTTGGGGTAGAGGTAGCCGTTGATATAGCCGTCCGAGCTGTAGGCGCGGGCCGATGTGGTCAGGGAGAGATTCCTGACGCCGGGGACCGGGCCGCTCACCGCCACCTCCACATTGTTCTCGTTGTGGCTGCCGGATTTTTCGCCCAGATTGTCGGTCTGCACGGCCGCCTGGAGCTTGTAGTCGCGGGTGACATTGTCCATGGGCTGCATGAGGATTACGCCGGACATCGCCTCGCCGTACTGGGGGCCGAAAGTTCCGGTCAGGGTTTGCAGGGAGTGCAGGGTATACTGCCCCAGGACGTCGAGATTATAGCCGCCCCACAGTCCGTCGTTGACGGTGATACCGTCAAAGAGGTAGAGGGTCTCATTGGTGCGCCCGCCGCGAAAATGGAGTCCGTCATTGGGGATGGTCGCGAACTGACCGAACACCGGCTGGGAGTTGACGGGGGTCGTGCTGATATCGCGGGTGACGCCGGCCTGTTTGGTGAAGAGGTCGCGGATCGACATTTGTGTCGGCATCATTTCGATGTCATGGATGTCCAACCCCTGCATTTTGGAGGTCAGATCTTTCTGCACCGCCGGCCGGGTATACTGGATCACCACCTCGGGCATTTCGATCATGGTCGACTGCAGGGTAAAATTCAGCCTGGTAGTCAGTCCCGCCTCCACCCTGACCTTTTCTATCTTTTTGGGGCCAAAGCCCACGGCGCTGACCTTCAATGTGTAGGTGCCGGGGGGTATGTTGATGATAAAGTACTCACCCTCCACAGTGGCGGCCGCACCCATCATCGTCCCGTCCAGCACGATATTGGCGCCAACGACCGGCTCACGCTTCTCGTCGATGATCCGGCCCGAGATCTTGCCTGTGCTCTGGGCCAACAGCGCAGCGGGCAAGAGTCCGAGTAGTACTAGCAGTCTGAATTTCACAGGAGCGCACTCCTAATTTTAATGGATCGATGGTTATGGAGGAAGGCCGGGGGCGCCGGCGGTGCGACCGGCATGCCCCCGGCCTAATGAAGCCGGATTACTTGAGCAAAATCATTCTTCTGGATGCAGCATAGCTGCTGGACATCAGGGTGTAGATATAGATGCCGCTGGGCATATCCGCTGCATTCCATTTCACCTGGTGGCGGCCCGCCCCCACAACGCCGTCGATCAGGCTGGCCACCTCTTCGCCGAGCATGTTGTAGATTTTCAACCGGACCTGGCCCGCTTCCGGAAGCGTAAAGTTAATGGTCGTCTCCGGATTGAAGGGATTGGGCCAGTTCTGGGTCAGAGAATATTGCAGCGGCCGGGTCTGCTCTTTTGCCTCCGCAACGCCGGATATGACCGGCCACCAGCGGTCATCGCCCAGATAGATCGGCTTGCCGTCGTCATCAAAGAGAACGGCCGGTGAATCCAGGGGGTAGTGAAAGTTGCCGCTGTCGGGATTGACAAACAGGGGATCCATCTGCGGGGCGACATTGATCAGCTGAAAGTCGGTTGCCTTACTGCCCAGATCGATATCGCGGGTGTTAAAATAGAGGAAATTCTCGACCGTCGAATGGGCGCCGTATACTCGGGTCGGCGAGAAGGCGACCTCCAGTACCGGGTAGGAGACGATCGAGTTCTTGATGACAGCATAATCGATATAATGGGCCATGATGTTGTAGCTGCCGCAATTATAGGCGGTCACCTTGTTGACATAAAATTCGGGATCCTTGGTCGCGACATCCGAGTCGTTGCCGTCCACATAGATGGCTTCGGCGCTGATGTCCCAGAAGGTGGTATTTTCTACTTTGAAGACATTGACCGATCCGGTCGGCGTCAGAGGATCGTTGAAGCTGATGCCCATTTTGACGATGTGGGCGAAGAAGCAGTCTTTCGCCAAAAAGCTGTCCACGACAGCGTCGGGATGGCCAAAGATCCCGAAACCGGTCGAGCCAGTGGCATCGCTGAAATTGAGAAAATCACATTTCTGTACGGCGAGATTGTAGCCCGAGGTATTGGCTGCGTTGGTGATGCCCGTCTTGGTTTGGGCCGCACCCTGTGCCCCGTCGAGGATGACTCCTTTGAGGGTCAGGCCGGCGGAGATTTCGATCATGGCATCGGCTGCGCCGGAGGTTAGTACGGGTTTTTCAGTAAGTTCTTCCGCGGCCATAATTGTAATCTTTTTGTTGACAAGCAGTGTGGCTGATTCGTTATAGACTCCGCCATTGGATGTCAAAATAAAAGTCTGGCCGTCCAGTGCATCCGCCAAAGCGGCGGAGAGGACATTCTCGCCGGCAGCGAGGTAGACTTTGTCCGCAGCCGGCTTGGCCAGCCAGCGCTCATCACCGAGATAGATCGTTGTGCCATCTTCGCCAACCAGCACTGCCGGAGAGTCGGCCGGATAGGAAAAGTTGCCGTTCTCCGGATCGACGAGTCCGGGATTTTCCTGGGGCACGACATTGACGAGCTGGAAATCGGTGGCGCCGTAGCTGAGATCGATGTCGCGGGTGTTGAAATAGAGGAAATTCTCAACCCTGGAGTTGGTGCCGTAGACCTTGGACGGGGCATAGCTGGTGTTGAGTTCGGGGAGGACCACCAAAGAATTGGTGAGCACCGAGTAGTCGATGTAGTGGGCGATGAGATTGTAGCTGCCACAGTCGTAGACCGTGAGCTTGTTGAAGGTGACTTCGGGGTCCTTGGTCTCCATTTTGGAGTCATAGGCATCGATGTAGATGGCCTCGGAGTTCATGTCCCAGAAGGTGCAGTTGTCGGCTGTAAAGACATTGACCGAGCCGGTTTCGGTGAGGGGGTCGTTGAAGCTGATGCCCATGTCGAGGATATGGGCGAAGTAGCAGTCCTGGACGAGGACGGTATCGACGACCGCGCTGGGATCGCCGAAGATGCCAAATCCCTTGGTGTGTTCTGCATTATCAAAATTGAGGAAATTGCTTCCAACGACGGTGAGGTTATAGCCTGACGTATTGGATGTGTTGGTGATACCAACGGAAGTTGGGGATGCTCCTAGAGCGCCATCCAGAGTGACCCCCTGGAGCTTGAAACCGGCGGATACTTCGATCATAGCGTCGGCAGCGCCGGAGGCCAGGACCGGTTTTTGCGTCAGGCCGTCAGCCGCCTTGATGGTGAGCTTTTTGTCAATGACCAGCTTGGCGCTTTCGGTGTAGAGGCCGCCACTGGTGGTCAGTTCGACGATGTCCCCGGGGGCAGCGGCCGCGATGGCGGCAGCGAGTCCGTCCGTACCCGCAGGAACCTGGATAACTGTCTGGGCAGAGAGAGCGGAAGCGAGAAAAACCAGCAGTATCAACATCAGATGTAGACCTTTTTTCATGACAGTCCTCACTTTTTGGGGAGTATGGTTCGGGCAGACCGCAACTGCCCTTGCTTTGAACGGGCGGGCGCACCAGCGGCTGACCGGCGCGCCCGCTGTACTCTTATTTCAGGAAAACCATTTTCTTGACTTCGTTGAATGAACCGGACTGCAGGCGGTAATAATAAAGACCGCTCGGCAGGGTCGAGGCATCGAAGAGAATCTCATGTCGGCCAGCCTGCTTGTTTTCGTCGACCAGGGTCATCACTTCGCGGCCGAGCAGGTTGTAGATCTTGAGTGCGACCTTGCCGGAAACCGGCAGGCTGTAGGCGATTTTGGTCGCGGGATTGAAGGGATTGGGATAGTTCTGCTCCATGGCATACTCGTCAGGCAGGCCTGAGCCATTGCGCTCCATCCCGGTATTGATGGGACGGTCGTAGCGGGTGCCTTTGGCATCGAGGGTCAGGCTGTCGATGATGGCGCCGTTCAGATCGATGGAGTCGAAATGCATCCTGTCGCCATCAACCTGAAACTTGACATAATTGACAGTCGACTTGGTGTTGGCCACCCACCAGCCGGACTGATCGCCATAGGTCGCCGCACCGAAGCTGCCAACCAGCATCTGCAGCCGGCCCTGTCCGGGGGCGCTGCCGTATTCAGCGACTGCCGAGGAATCGGAGACATTCAGGTTGATCGGCTTGGATCGGGTATAGGTATGATCATGGCCGTTGAGAATGACGTCAACGCCGTAATCGTCGAAAGCCTTCCACCAGTAGGCGATCGCCGCGTCCATCTCACCGGCATGTCCGCCGCTGGTGAAAAAGGGCGCATGGAAGTAGACCACGGTCCAGGTGGCGGTACTCTTGGCGAGCAGATTTTTAACATAGGTCCACTGCGTCGACAGGGAAGCCTCCGATAACAAGCAGATAAACAGAGTGTTCCCCTGCTGGAAAGAGTACCATTTTTCATTTCCCGGCAGGACCAGCTGGTTCATCACCGCGTTCCCCGATTCGGTGTCATACCAGAGATGGTTGCCGTGGGTGTAATAGGTCAGGGTCTTTTCCAGATACTCCCGGCCCCAGAGGTAGTATTTCTCCCATAATCCGGGATAAAGCGAGTTGTCAATGATGTCACCGACATTGATGTAAAAATCGGCCTTCTCGGCGGCAGCCATTGAGGAGATTTTCTGGAAATTTTCAGTGCCCGCCTGGCAATCCGCGCCGACGATAAAGCTGAATTTGGTCGCGAGAGTGTCACGGGCGGTGTCGAAGCTCCTGCGTTGTCCCCATAATTCATTGAACTTGAATGAGTAATAAATAGTCGACTGCGGCTTCAGCCCCGGGAAGGTATAGTCGAAAAGATACTCGGGCTGATCGCCCAGCTGGTAATTGTCATGACGAGCACCCGGAAAAGCGCCCTGCTCGTAGGCATCGGTATAGCCCCAGCGGATGGAATCGGCCTGATTCAGGTTCTTCCAGGTG
>DAOOPF010000081.1:0-15916 GCA_035388125.1 bacterium
ACCTGGACGTGATCAGCTTTTTGCGCAAAAAGCATGCCTTGCTCTCGGCCGATGCGCAGGGCTTCGTGCGCATCATCAATCAGGAAGGAGTGCTGGAATTCGACTCCTGGGCGGAGAAGAGCGAGGTGCTGCCCTATTTCGACATCCTCAAGACCGATGCCGTGGAAGCCAGGACCATGACCGGCGAGGAGGACATCCGCGTGGCCGCCCGGATGATCGCCGGCCTCGGCCCCAAGGAGGTGGTTCTCTCTCATCGTGACGGTCTGCTGGTGCTGGCCGATGGCGAGTATTATGAGGCGCCCTTTCTGCCGGAGCCGCTGGTCGGCCGCAGCGGCCGGGGCGACACCTGCATCGCCGCCTATGTCTGTAAACGGCTGACCGCCGGACCCGCAGAAGCCACCATCTGGGCGGCGGCGGTGACCAGCCTCAAGATGGAAGCGGAGGGCCCGATCAAGCAGAGCGTGGCCGATGTCGAGCTCAAGATCGCGAAACGCTATACGCCGCGCTGAAATTTTACCAGCCATGGGGGTCGCAGCCGTCCTGCTTGGGACGAAAGCGGGGTTTTCCCCCGCGCAGGAAAGTTTTTCTTAACATAAAAATAATTTGCAGGAACCGATTATATGTCTTAATTTAACACATTGGAGGATTGCATGACGCCCACACCCGGACATCCCCACAGTATACGCCTTGCAGCAGCGCTCCTGCTGTTTCTCTCCATCTTTTTCCTCAATTGTTCCAACTGCAGATTCCGTTCCGGCCCCAGGCCCCTGCAACCGGTGATCGTAACCGAGCCGGTGCAGTTTGACTCGGACGATCCGGCGATCTGGATCCATCCTTCAGATCCGGCGCAAAGCCTGATCATCGGCACCGACAAGGAGGCCAACGGCGGCCTCTATGTTTTTGATCTCAACGGCAAGATCATACCCGACAAATGCGTGCGCCCGCTGCAGCGGCCCAATAACGTCGACGTCGAATACGGCCTGATGCTGGGTGGTGTGCCGGTCGACATTGCCGTCACCACCGAGCGGCTGCTCAACCGCATCCGCATCTTCAGCCTGCCCGATATGAAGCCGATCGACGGCGGCGGCATCGAGGTTTTTTCGGGTGAAGCGATGCGCGCTCCGATGGGCATCGCCCTCTACAAGCGTCCGGCCGACGGCCGCATCTACGCCATCGTCGGCCGCAAGGAGGGCCCCACCGACGGCCGCTACCTCTGGCAGTACCTGCTCGAGGACGACGGCACCGGAAGAGTCAAGGCCACCAAGGTGCGTGAGTTCGGGCTGTACAGCGGCGTGAAAGAGATCGAAGCCATCGCTGTCGATGATGAGCTGGGCTATGTCTATTATTCGGACGAACAGGTGGGGGTGCGCAAGTACTACGCGGATCCCGATCACGCCGGCGGGAACAGCGAACTCGCCCTCTTCGCCCGGGAGGGCTTTACTGCCGACCTCGAGGGCATTTCGATCTATACCCTGCCCGGCGGCAGGGGCTACATCCTGGTCAGCGACCAGCAGGCGAATAAATTCCATATCTTCAAACGCGAGGGCGAGCCCGGGCAGCCGCATCAGCATACCCTGGTCAAGGTGATTAAAACCTCCACCAGCGAGAGCGACGGCTCCGAGGTGACTTCTGTTCCCCTCAACCTGACCTTTCCGCACGGGCTCTTTGTGGCGATGTCAGAGGACAGGACCTTTCATTACTACAACTGGAGCGATATCGCCGGCACGGAGCTGGAGATGGCCGGCAAATAGCCGGAGGGCCATCCGCTTTCATCCTCTCCTGTGCGGGCCCTCTTCGAAGCCTCTCCACGCTCGGCCCGGCCGGGCTGCCGGCGCGGGAGCGGCCCCCTGATCGCTGGTGAAGTTTTTTCCAGGAGATATCACTGCTGCACCCATATACTTACAAGCCGTGTGTATCATCAAGCTAACCCAAAGGAGGCAGGAATGAGAACAAGGTCTACAGGATGGGAGCTCACTAATCTCTCTGGAGCGCTGATTATCCTGCTGGTGGTGATGCTGTCCGCTTCGGTGCTGCTGGCGCAGTCCAGCGGACGTATCACTGGCAAGGTCGTCGATGCCAAATCCGGGGCTTTCTTGCCCGGCGCAAATGTCCTGGTGCAGGGGACACAGCTGGGCGCGGCGAGCGACCGGCAGGGCAGATACACGATCATGAATGTGCCGGCCGGTGCCCAGACCCTTGTGGTCAGCTATCTGGGCTATGAAAAATACTCCGCTGAGGTAACAGTGCCGGCAGGGGCTGAAGTCAAACGCGACATCGCACTCCAGGTCAGCTATATCGAGGGAGGCGAGATCGTCGTCAACGGCCTGCGTGCGGGCCAGATCAAAGCCCTCAGCCAGCAGCGCACAGCGTCCAAAATCGAGAACGTTGTCGATGCCGAACAGATGCAGCGTTTCCCCGATGTCAACTCGGCCGAGGTCCTGCAGCGTGTTTCGGGTATCGCCGTCGAACGCGACCAGGGTGAAGGCCGCTACGTGCTGGTGCGGGGCATGTCCGCCCAGCTGAGTTCGGTGACCATCAACGGCGAAAAGATCCCTTCGCCTCAGGGTGATGTCCGCTATGTCGCCCTCGATGCCATCGCCGCCGACCAGCTGGCGGGGATCGAGGTCACCAAGGCGATCACCCCGGACATGGACGCCAATGCCATCGGCGGATCGGTCAACCTGCGCACCAAGAGCGCCCTTGACTATCCCGGCCGTGTCTTCAGCCTCACCGCCGGCTCCGGCTACGACAATTTGCGCGGCAAGCCTATCCTCCAGGGCGGCGTCACCTACGGCAGCCATTTCGGCGAGGCCCAGAACATCGGCCTCATGGTCAGTGCCAGCTTCCAGCGCAGCCAGCGCGGCTCGGACAATAACGAGATGGAGTGGGGCGGCGCCGATCTCGCGGACGGCTCCGAGGCCGATTTCGCGCTCCAGAACATGGAGATGCGCGATTACTCCTTCGTCCGCGACCGCCTGACCCTCTCCGGCACCGCCGACTATCTCCTCAAACCCGGTCACAAGTTCTTTCTGAGCGGGCTCTTCAGCCGCTACGACGACAGCGAAAGCCGCCGCGCTCTGCTGCTCCTGCCCGAGGATGGCGAGTATCAGACCGCCACTTCCATCACGGAGGGCAAATTCGAAGCCGGTTTCCGCAACCGTGACCAGAACCAGACCATCTACAATATCGCCGCCGGCGGCGAACATCAGCTGAACACGATCAAACTCGACTACCGCCTCTCCTACAGCTACGCGGCCGAGAATGAACCCAAACACATCGAGGCCGGATTCGAAATGGACGAGGACGCCGACATGGAACTCGACCTCTCCAATCCCGACACTCCGAAATGGACGACCAATCTGGGCGCCGGCTACGAGTACGATCCCAGCCATTTCACCTTCGATAAATTCGAATGGCACGACAACCTCACCACCGACAAGGACATCAACGGCCAGTTCAACATCCAGATTCCCTACATGCTCGGCGTCAATCCCGGCACCTTTAAACTCGGCGCCAAGATGACGCTGAAGAACAAGGACCGCGAGGAGAATATCTGGGAATACGGCTGGGAAGGCGATGACGATGTCCTCATGTCCGGATTCGTCGGGGATTATACCAACGACAATTTCCTCGACAAAACCTACAAACAACCTCCCGCTTTCGATCCCGACAAGACCTGGGCCTTTTTCGATGCCAACAAGGGCAAGGAGCTCGAGGGCGAGATCCTCAATGAGGATTCCGACGGCGCCACCTACAACGCCACCGAGAATGTCTACGCCTTTTACGGCATGACCACCCTCAATTTCGGCAACCTTATGGCCCTGGCCGGATTCCGCGACGAGATCACCCAAAACGATTACACCGGTCATGAGGTGGTCTTTAACGAGGAGGGCGATTACGAGAGCACCACCGAGATCACCAAGGCTTCGGATTACAACACCTTTTTGCCGATGGTACACCTCCGCTACCGCGTCACGCCCAACACCAACCTGCGCGCGGCTTTCACCACCGGCCTGGCGCGGCCCAACTATGAGGCGCTGGTGCCTTTCCGCATCATCAACCGCGAGGATGAGGAGATGTCGCTCGGCAATCCCGGTCTCAAGCCGACCACCTCGATCAACCTTGACCTCCTCGCCGAGCACTACTTCCAGGGCATCGGTCTCCTCTCCGGCGGGGTGTTCCACAAGCAGCTGAAGAAGATCATGTACCCCTCGCAGTATGAGCTCGAAGAAGGCACCTATGAGGGCTATGAAGTCGAACAGATCGTCCAGGGCGACGACGCCACCCTGACCGGCTTTGAGCTCAACTGGCAGCAGCAGCTCACCTTCCTGCCCGGCTGGATGAGCGGGTTCGGCGTCTATGCCAACTATACCTGGACCACCTCGGACGCCTCGGTCATGTTTGACGGCGAAGAGCGCACCGGTATCCCGCTGGCGGGACAGTCGGCCAATATGGCCAACTTTGCCATCAGCTATGAAAAGGGCGGCTTCACCGGCCGTGTCGGCCTCAATTATCACGGCAAGTTCCTCTATGAGCTGGGCGAGTCTGAGGATGAGGATGTCTACTATGACAACCACATCCAGTGGGACCTGGCCGCCAGCCAGCAGATCACCAAAGGTGTGCAGTTCTACCTCCAGGCGATCAATCTCAACAACGAGCCGATGCGCTACTACATGGGCGACACCGTGCGGCCGACCCAGCGCGAGTTCTACTCCTGGTGGATGCACGCGGGGTTCAAGTTCGAGATGTAGTTAATCGACAAGGAACAGGCGGAAGACCATCCGCTGGTTCTGCGGTTCCAGGTTTAAATACATCCCGGGAGCTTGCCCCAAGGGCACTCCCGGGATGTTTTGTTGAAATACCCCTGTTTCTTCGCCATAAGGTTATCCTTTCAGTGACAGGAGAAAATCGTGATCCTGCACAGGGCAAGTCTCATCCTGGGCTTGCTGGTATGGAGCGCTGCATACGGGCAATCTCCCTCCTTCAAGAGCTACATGAACCCGGTGATCCCTGGTGATCACCCCGATTGCACGGTGACCCGGATCGGAAATGATTTCTATACCGCCGGGTCGTCGTTCAATCCGACTCCGGTGATCTATCATTCGACCGATCTGGTGCACTGGGAGGCCATCGCCCGGCCCGTGAGTGCGGCGTGGCCGGGCTATGACGACACGCCGGGAGGCGGCTGCTGGGGCGGCCATCTGGTTCATCACAACAACGAGTACTGGTATTATTTCTCGCGCGCCAATACCATGCATTTCGTCAGAGCTCCCGATCCGGGAGGCCCCTGGAGCATGCCGGTGGCTGTCAAGAATCCCTCCAGCCTGCCATATGGTCTGGGATATGACAACTCGGTTTTTATCGACGACGACGGAAAATGGTATCTGGTGGTCAAGAACGGCAAGCCTAACAACGGCATTGTCGAATTGGGCCCTGACGGTCAACCGGCTGGGGCGGTCTACGATCTGAAGTGGTTGAATCCCGATCCCTCTTTTCCCTACAGCTGGGCCGAAGGGCCGGTGATGTGGAAGTACGGCGGGTATTACTACTATTCGTTCGCCAGAGACCTGGGCGGCGGCCAGAAAGTGATGCGGAGCAGAACCCTGACCGCCGAGGCCTCTGCATGGGAGATGCTGGGTGACTTTTTCAACGAAAACGATCCCGATAAAGGCGGCTCTCTTTTCTCCAGTCCGAATCATGCTTCACCGGCAGTTCTGCTGGACGACAGCACTTCATGGATCGTTCATCCGCTTTATGCCAAAGGGGAGTGGAAAGGACAGGGCAGGCAGGGCCTGTTGAATCAGGTCCGCTACGATGCCGGCGGCAGACCCGTGGCCGATTACCCGGTTAATCAGCCATTCACAGCGCCGAAGCTGTCCAGCAGCGGCATTCCCTGGATGGTACCCAAATCGGACTTTTTTCATTCAGCCAGCCTGCACCCGGAGTGGTCATTTCTCGGTTACACCGCCGCCAGCAAATCATCCCTGATCGAGCGTCCCGGCTGGCTGCGGCTCTCCGCCAAGAGCAGGGCCAAAGCCACGACGGTGATCAAGAACGACGGGGAACATAATTATTCGCTCATCACCCGTCTCGACTTCCACCCCGGGTCTACCACTGACGAAGCCGGACTCTGGATCATGCGCGGCGATGAAACCATGTCGGTCAAGCTCGCCAGTTCACTCTCGACCGCCGGAAAAAGGGCCATCATCTTCACTTTTTCGCCGACCGTGTATGAGATGGAAAACAGCATCGGCGATACCCTGTGGCTCAAGCTGCTGCGGATCAACCACAGCATCAGCGGCTGGTTCAGCAGCGACGGGGTGCAGTGGAGAGAGGTCGGTCAGGCGGTGGATATTTCGCAGATCGATTCCTTTTCCGATTTCTCGACCTTCACCGGTACCCGGCAGGGATTGTATGTGAAAGGATCAGTTGCGGCCTGGTTTGACTGCTATATTTACCGGGATGCCTATTCGCCCATCCTCGCGGAGTGTCCCGCCAATCAATACGGCACAACGCGAACCTATAACAGCCCGGGGTATGTGCTCGATAACATCCATAACAATGACTGGGCGTTGTATGCCGGCGTCGAATTCGGCCAGGAAGAGTACAAAAAGAATCCGGACTCTCTGACGATGGTCGCTTCCTGCATTACCGCCGGCAGCCGCATCGAGGTCTGGCTCGATTCGCTGGATACCGGCCGGAAAATCGGCGAGTGTCCGATCGCCCACACCGGCGGCCTCAGAACCTTTCAGACCTTTACAACGGCAGTGGAGCCGGTCTCCGGCCAGCATGATCTCTATCTCAAGTTTGCTGGCACGGATGCTGGCAAGCTCTTCCAGCTGCGCTCGTTCCAGTTCACCGCCAGGGCCGATACCTCCGCCTCGACCTCAGCGCCGGAGCAAACGGGCTCCACCGCGCCGGAGCGGTACAGCCTGGAACAGAACTATCCCAACCCCTGTAATCCCGCGACCACAATTGCTTTTTTCCTGCCCAACCCGGTCCATGCCGCGCTCAGGATTTACAACCTGAGGGGCGAAGTGGTGGCAACGCTCATCGATGACCGGCTTGCGGCTGGAGCGCATGAGATCAGATGGGATGCCCACGGCATCGCGAGCGGATGCTATCTCTATCGGCTCGAGGCAGGGGATTTTGTGCAGAGCAGGAAGCTGGCAGTGGTGAGGTAAGAACGGAGGGTTTCAGGACTGGCGAGCAGGAGTCCGGTCATAAAAAAAGGCGGCCATGAGCCGCCTTTTTTTGTTCTATCGCTATCACGCCTTGCCGGCGCTGCCGAGCACGTGCTCGTTCTTGTGCTTGTACATCCCGACCAGGGCGTCGCGGGCCGGGCCGAGGTACTTGCGCGGGTCGAATTCGGCGGGCTTGGTCGCAAAAACCTCGCGGATCTTGGCGGTCATGGCCAGGCGGCCGTCGCTGTCGATGTTGATCTTGCAGACCGCCGAGGCGGCGGCGCGGCGCAGCTGCTCCTCGGGGATGCCTGCGGCGTTTTCCATTTTGCCGCCATACTGGTTGATCATCTCCACATACTCGGGCATGACCGAGCTCGCTCCGTGCAGGACGATCGGGAAGCCGGGGATGCGGCGCTCCACCTCTTCGAGAATGTCGAAGCGGAGGGGCGGAACCTCTTCGCCCGGTTTCACCTTGAACTTGTAGGCGCCGTGGGAGGTGCCGATCGAGATCGCCAGGCTGTCGACGCCGGTCTTGGCGACGAACTCCTCGACGTCGTCGGGATCGGTGTAATGGCTGGCTTCGTGGCTGACCTCGTCCTCGATGCCGGCCAGAACGCCAAGCTCGCCTTCGACAGAACAGTCGTATTGATGGGCGAATTCGACCACTTTTTTGGTCAGGGCGATATTATCTTCGAACGAGTGGGCCGACCCGTCGATCATCACCGAAGAAAAGCCGGACTCGATGCAGGAGACGCAGAGTTCATAGGTGTCGCCGTGATCGAGATGGAGCGCGACCGGGATGGTGACGCCGCTGTGTTTGATGATCTCCATGGCGCCCATGGCCATATAGCGCAGCAGGATCTGGTTGGCGTACTTGCGCGCGCCGGAGGAGACCTGCAGGATCACCGGCGATTTGGTGTCGACGCAGGCCGTGATGATCGCCTGCAGCTGCTCCATATTGTTGAAATTGTAGGCGGGAATGGCATATTTGCCGGCCATGGCTTTGGCGAACATCTCCCGGGTGTTCGAGAGGCCAAGCTCTTTGTAGTGATGCATGCCGCAACTCCTTTCGTGTTATCTATCTTTCATGATCAGAATAGTGACCAGGATTTTATCGCAAACTACATTTTACTGATTTTTCCGGAGAAATTCAATACTTTTCATCAGGTTCACCCGGCCGGCGCTGGCGTGTTGTGGAGGCTAACGCAGAAGAAGCATCTTGCGGGTCTGTTTTTCACTCCCGTAGAGGGCGGTATAGAGGTAGAGCCCGCTCGGCAGGGCAAGTCCGCTGCCGTCACGTCCGTCCCATTGAAAACGGTGCTCGCCGCCGGAGGGGATGGCCTCGAGACTGCGCACCGTGCGGCCGAGGGCATCGGTGATGGTGAGGAGCAGCCGTCCGCCCCTGTTCCCTTCGGGCAGCGCGCAGCGGATGGCCGTGGAGGCGTTGAAGGGATTGGGATAGTTGGCGGCGAGATGGAAGCGGCCCGGTGCGCCGGCCGGGTGCGCATCGACCCCGGTCAGCAGGTAGAAATCGATCCAGTTGAGATTAAAGCCGCCGCGCGAGGCCTGCATGCGCAGGGTGGCGGGACCCTTGCTCAGCACGACCGTAACGGTCGCCGTCTGCCAGCTCTGCCAGCCGCCGGTGACGGGGAGTTCAACGGTCGCCAGCAGCTTGTTGGTGATGGCATCGATCACCTTGATCTGTCCGGCGCTGCTCTGCGCAGCGACGCGGAAATCGAGATCATAGCTGCCGCTTTCAGCCACCTCCACCTGATAGATCAGATAATCTCCGCTGTCGATATAGCCGACATTCTCGCCCCCGCCTTCATCGCTTGTGCTCTCGGTCTGGATCCCCTGCATGCGGATATAATCCTCGGCCTGAACACGGCCGGGCACGGGATCCTTGCCGCGGACCTCGTCGCGATAGTTATAGACCGGCTGGCTCTGAAAGGGAGCGAGCAGGCCGTTGTCGGCGCTGCGCACGCTCATACCGGTATACTGGAGCTGAACGACGTCGTGTTTCAACACAGGGCTGGCCAGGGTGAGGCAAAGGATGGTGGGGTCGTGCGGATGCCTTGAGATCCCCGTGACTCCAGTCATGCCCCAGTTGACCAAAACGGTCCATTCGGCGGTGGCGCCTGCGGTTGGCTCGGCCATCCCTTTGTCAAAGCCGGCGAGCAGGGTGTCGCCGCCGGCGCTGACCGAGGCGGCGAAAAAGTGCGGGGGGCTGCCCGGATCGGAATCGGCGAGGCTGGTGATGCCATGGCCGTAGGGATAGAGCGGGCGGTAAGGGTCGTCGCCGCTGTTGATGGGGATATCCGCCATGGCGCGCGGCCATGAATGCGGCAGGGTGCCGGTGAAGGGGTGGCTGCCGAAGAGCACGTCGGCGACGCCGCTGCCCTCGCTGCCGGGCAGCCAGGCGGCGATGATCGCGTCAGCGTAAGGGAGGATGTTGTCGATGATCATCGGCCGGCCCGAGAGCAGGATGACCACAGTTTTCAGTCCGGCGTTCTTGAGGGTGCGCACCGGCTCGATCACCCTGGCGGCGAGATGGAGGTCGCTGCGGTCGCCCTGGCTCTCCGCGTAGGGGGTTTCGCCGATGACAGCGATACCGAGGTCGGCCCCCGCCGCGCCCGTACCGTCCAGGGAGTAGGTAAAGTTGACCCCCGGAGCCTCGGCGCGCAGGGCTTCGAGGATGGTGGTGCCGTCGGTGACGTCGCCGCTGGCGCCCTGCCAGCTGATCGTCCAGCCGCCGCACTGGTTGCCGATGTCGTCGGCGCCGTTGCCGGCGACATGAATGCGGGCGGCCGAGCGGGAAAGGGGCAGGATGCCCTCTTTTTTGGCGAGCAGCACCAGCGATTCGCGCACGCAGGCGCGGGCGACCTCGCGATGGGCGGCGCTGCCGACCGCACCGGTGAGCGCCCGGTCGGTGTAAAAATTCTCAAAGAGCCCCATGCGGAATTTCACGCTCAGAATGCGGCGGACGGCGTCGTCGATGCGCGCCTGCGTAACCTCGCCGGCATTGACCGCGGCGGTGAGATGCTTGATGAAATCGCGGTAGCTGGTCGGCACCATGGCCATGTCGATGCCGGCGTTGATCGCCTTGACGATCTTGGCCCGTTCGTCTGCGCCCGGCAGCCGCGCGATGCCGTCCCAGTCCGAAATGACAAAACCCTGGAAGCCGAGCTCACCCTTGAGCACCGTGGTGAGCAGCCAGGTGTGGCTGTGCATTTTATCGCCGTTCCAGCTGCTGTAGGAGGGCATGACCGTGACGACGCCGGCCTCGATTGCGCGGATATAGGCGGGCAGAAAGAGGCGGCGCAGGGTCGCCTCGTCGCATTCGGTGTTGCCCTCGTTGACTCCGCCGCTGGTGCCGCCATCGCCGAGGTAGTGCTTGGCGCAGGCGAGGACGCGGTCGGGCCGGCCGAGCGAGTCGCCCTGAAAGCCGCGCACCTGGGCGGCGCCCATGATCTCCGCCAGTTCGGAGGACTCGCCAAAGCCCTCGTAGGTGCGGCCCCAGCGCTCGTCACGGACCGCGGCGACGCACGGAGCGAAAGTCCAGTCGACGCCGGTCCCGGCCACCTCGAGGGCGACGATCTCCGCTGCCTGGCGCACCAGCGCGGGATTACGCGTCGCCCCGAGGCCGATATTGTGCGGAAAGATGACCGTCCCCTTGACGTTGTTGTGGCCATGCACGGCATCGACGCCGTAGAGGATCGGGATGGCCAGACGGGTGGAGAGGGCCTGGGCCTGGAGGCGGTCGTACATGTCCGCCCAGCCGGCGGGCGTGTTGGGCTCCGGCACAGCGCCGCCGCCGCTGAGCACCGAGCCGAGGAAAAAACCGGCGACATCAGCCTCGGAGGCGAGGTTGGTGAGGTTGGCCTGGGTCATCTGGCCGATCTTCTCCGCCAGAGTCAGGCGGCCGAGGAGATCCTCGACGCGGTCCGCCACCGGGGCGTTGGGGTCGAGGTAGGTCTGGCTGAACGCCGGCAGGGAAATGGTCAGGAGAGCGAGCAGTACAAAGAGAAGAGGGGCGGGACGGGCTCTGCGCATGGCGGTTATTCCTTTATTTCGCAATAGCTGTAAAATCATTGGCGGCAGCAGCAGCAGCGCCGCACCTGTCCATAAACATAGTGAAACCTCTCTTGTTTATCAACCAAAAAGTTATGGACCGGGAAAGCAAAGGCTGTGGAATGGATCTCCTGCCGGCGCAAGCAGCAGCATTAAAATACTGCCTCTACCAGCAGGAGTGTGTTTTACAGGAGTACCGCCATGACGGCCCATCGGGAAAAGGGGCGCCAGCTCCATGCGCTGTTATGGCCTGAATGCCAGCTGGCGTGGTGCCCACCCTCGCCGTGCTGCCGCCGGGTTTGAGAATTTGCTTGTTTTTCTCTCCCGGCCTGGCTAATTTGCCGCAGTGAACGGCAGCATGGTTACACCAGGTTTCTAATGACTCTGACACTGTTGACTCGCCCGGCCGCTTGCGCTGAGGCGGGCAGCAAAAACAAGGTGCCCTGATGAAATCTTTCTGGATCGTTTTGCTCATCCCGGCCGTACTCTGCGCCGGCGGCCGGACCGTCTTCTTCTCGGCCATCAATCCGGTCACCTATGCACAGGTGCAGCTGGACAGCGTCCGGATCGAAAATCTGACCCTCGGCCGCGACACCACCCTGGCGGGCGTGGACCAGTTCGAGCTTGAGAGCTGGACCGGGATCACCCGGGCCGCAGCCCTGCCCCTCCATTTTGGCCTGACCGGCAATTACCCCAACGGATTCGCATCCGCCACCCGCTTTTCCACCGCCCTCCCGCATGGCGGCCTCCTCGAGCTGGAGCTGTTCAATATTCTCGGCCAGCGGCTTGCGGCACGGGCGTTCAACCTGCCGCCGGGCTGGCATGCCTTCGCCCTGGAGGGCAGCGCCCTGGCCAACGGGGTCTATTTCCTGCGCGCTGCCAGTGGGACTCAGCAGCAGGTGATCAAAATGGTCAAGATCGGCCCGTCCGTTCAGGGAAACCTGCAGATTCTCTACCAGGGCACTGGCGGGCGCCCGGCCGGCGTGGCCCTGGCCAAAACGGCGGAGGCGGATCTCTACCGCTTCACTGCCTTTGCCGCAGGTTATGTCGATGCGGTGGTCGAACAAAGGGTGGCGGAATCGGTCTCGGTGCGCTTCGAGATGGTGCCGCCCAAACCTCCCGACGACTTTACCTCGGGCTGGCGCGGCTTTAATCTGCTCGGATTTTTCACCGTGGAATGGAGCAACGACGGCTTTTACGAAGAAGATTTTCAGATGATCTCCGAGTTGGGCTTTAATTTTGTCCGCCTGCCCATCGATTACCGCATCTACACCCGGCCCGGTGACTGGTCAGTCTTTCTTGAACCCAAACTGGCCCAGATCGACCAGGCGGTCGCCTGGGGACAAAAGTATGGCATTCATGTCTGCATCAACCTGCATCGCGCCCCGGGCTATTGTGTCAATCCGCCTTCGACCCCCCTGCCGCCCAGGCAGAACATCAGCCTCTGGGACAATGCGGAGGCCCAGCAGGCCTTCGCGGCCCACTGGCGGATGTTCGCTGAACGCTATAAAGCGATACCCGTCGAGGCCCTCAGCTTCAACCTCGTCAACGAGCCGGGCAATGTCTCCGGCGAGACCTACGCCCAGGCCATGCAGCCTGCCATCCAGGCCATTCGCGAAGTCTCGCCGCAGCGCATCATCATCTCCGACGCCGTCGATTTCGGCAACGGCCGCATCGATGCCATCCTCGCGCAGAAGGTCGTGCTTTCCCCCCATTTCTACAATCCCGTCACGCTCACCCATTACAAAGCGGATTGGGTGGATGGATCGGACTCCTGGCCGGTGCCGGTCTGGCCCCCGCATCTGGTTTCCGGCTATTTTTACGGTTCCGGCAAAAGCCCCTGGAATACGCCCCTGGTTATCACCGGACACTTCCCCGCAGGCACGGCCGTCACCCTGCACGTCTCCCAGGTTTCGGCCAGCGCCGATTTTCAGGTCTACGCCGGGACCGCATTGCAGTACAAGCACGATTTCCGCCCGGCGGCCGGAACGGGAGAGTGGAAAGAGGTGATCTACCGCCCGGAATGGAATATCTATCAGAATATTTACGACCGGGATTATACCTTCACGCTGGCGAAAGAGGTGAGCGAGCTATCCTTCCGCGTCCAGTCCGGCGACTGGATGACCTGGACCGGGCTGCGTTTTGAGATGCCGGCGGGATCGGCGCTGAAGAGCGTGACTATCAGTCCCGGCATCGCCGACTGGGGGGTGCCGCAGGCCTCCTATACCCTGCAGCCGGACGGTTCGCTCCTGCTGGTCAAGGTACCGGCGGGATTCGAGGAACATTTTCTGGTCAATGGCTTTTTGCAGCAGTGGATCGACCTGAAAAAGGCGGGGGTGGCGGTTCATGTCGGCGAATGGGGCGTTTTTAACAAAACGCCGCACGATGTCACACTGGCCTTCATGGAAAACCGCCTGCTGGCGATGAAAACGGCGGGACTCGGCTGGGCGCTCTGGAATTTTCGCGGCAGTTTCGGCATTATGGACAGCGACCGCAGGGATGTCGTCTATGAGAGCTATCGCGGCCACAAACTGGACCGGAAGATGCTCGAGCTGCTGCAGAGGTATTGAAAAGGTGCCAGGCAAGGGTACGTTGCTTTATCTGACCCGGCCTGTACAGACGCCCCGCCTGCCAGGATCGGCTTCAAGACGTACCGTTTTGCCCGTATACGCAGTATATCCGCATAAAAATTGATGCTCCATTAGATTACAGTGTTTATCAGTTATACTTCAGGCTGAATTCAAGCTGCCTTGACACACCCAAAAATCTGGTTCCCACCCAGCTTTAATATAATTAAAAATAGTGGGCTACCGATGATAAAAACTGGTAAAGTATACGTCGCGAGGTGTCAAGTGGGAGCAAGATACCAGGGTGGGGACGTCGAGAGGCGTCAGGTGGGAACAAGATTTCGGGGGTACCCTGGAATTAAATATGCCTTTTAATTTGGCATAAATTTGTTATTATATGTTATTATCCCCGCGAATGATAGTCTCATTCGTCCGACGCCTCTGTGCAAGCAGGGGCGTTTCTTTTTTGGGGTAACAATGTCCTAATGACAGTATACTGACACATACGCCCTGAATCCTGGGCAATTTACTATTTTGAATTCAAGCCTTATTATTCAACTTTTTGCGTTCTTATACGGGCAAACTCAGTAAGAAACTGCTTTAACTGATCGAATGCCTCTGCCGGCAGAGCTTCAATCGGCGATGCAAGATAATAATAGTTGACTTTATTGTTAACCAGGCGATTCTTCCATATCAATTTCCCGTCGAATTTCTTTAGCAGCTCCTTGATTGCTGGAAAATTGGGTTTGAATGGGTCAATGACTACTTCAACAATTCCGCTCAAATAAAAAGTCACGATTCTGATGTATTCGGTATCATAGTAGCTTAACGACCCCAGTTTGCCGGTACCAACCGTTGGAGATAAAAGCAAGTCACTGTTCGTTTCCGCAAGGGCGATCAAATTGCTAATTCGATCTCGTCTTTCCAGGGGCTGGAGCGCATTCAGCTCTTCATTGTACATTTCACGGGTCCATTTCTTGCGTTGGGAAGAGCTTCCGGAGGCGCTATTGGAGCTCCTCACTTCCGCACCATACAAATTGGGTATCAGAATTTCAAATTGATCATAGTGGTAGAATTCAAGTTCGCAACCGAGAACACGAAAATTGCTGTTTGCATTTATAAATGAAATGAGGTTTTTTAAACGGCTATGCAGGTGGTCCATAAGGACAACGAATTGGAATCGGCCATTGAGCAAATTCTGTCTGATATTTTCAATGACATCCTCCGCTCCTTCTTCAAGACCAAAGAATTCAACCAGTGTCGCGGAAAGGCTGCCCTTCAGTTTTCCGTCTGGCATTGATTCCAGTTTTTCTGTAAAAGTGCTGAAATCCTTATAACCATTCCACAGGGCAGCACCATAGTCCAGCATCTGCGCTATGACCAGCCTTTTGTCGGGATTTTTGTAGAGTTTCGTTTCAATGATATAGATATCTCCGTCCGAATCGACGCCTATCGCATCAATAGGCCCGCTATCTGTCGGAAATTCCTTCCCCAGAATGAGCAGCTTCAAATCTTCTTTTACTTCGTGCAGGGGCAAAGAATCCGGATTTTCATGGATGTAGCGCTGCAGATAAGCCTCTTCCTCGATCCTGGTTCGTTCGATTTTTTGGGCGTTTTTGCCATTCTTCGAAATTATGACGGCCATTATTTCATTTTCCTTTCCCAAGGCTGATCGGAATATCCATCGAACTGTTTACTACAATACGGAGATATTTCTGTTCCTTATTTTTCTCATGTCTGATTTCTCATTGCAGCAGCCATGCTATCATAGTACTCGATAATCAAACGTTTGGTACGGAATTCATTAAAAGCCTGCTCATCCTTGCGCTTGACGATGGGGAAGGTGTCGAGGATATAATCCACTGCGTCGCGGGGGGCGGGGAAGTAACTGATCAGCTCGGGCGAGGCAGCCTCGCGCCACTCCTGCTCGCTGCCGAGGTAGAGATGGAAGAAAGCGGCGTCGAGCTCGCAGCGGAGCTGAAAACGGCGCTCTTCGTCCCATTGGAAGGGGGGACCGTCGTAGCCGCAGTCGCGGGCGAAGGGGGCGAGGTCGTGGCTGGTGTAGACGAGCTCGAGGACGCGCGGGAGCAGCCA